>NZ_JANPEO010000300.1:0-4990 GCF_031422975.1 Nocardioides sp.
GGCGGCCACGTCTCGCGCAGCCGAGTCGGCGTCGTCCTCGGCGCTCGCGACGTCCTCCTGCGAGGGCGTGTCGTCAGCAGCGGCGGACGCCGAGACGGCGCCCGCGAACCCACTGCTCAGCAGGGTCACGCTCAGCGTCGCCGCCAGGATCCGACGGATCGGCGTTCGACGAGATGAGGGCGTAGACAGGGCTCGCACGGTGGTTCCCCTTGGCAGTAGACGGCCATGGGTGACTTCCCTTTCACCCATGACACTTGCGGCACGTTAGTGCTCACCAGTCCCAAAGGGAACAACTTTCCCAAAAAACCCGCAAGTCATCGGCGTGTCGACTTGCGAACTACAAGGTTGTAGTTCTCGAGATGTGGTCAGTCTGCGTCGACCGGGACCATCGAAGTGGTCGACGTCGGGTGCGAGGCGAAGCCGCCGCGGTCGAACTTCTGGCCGCTGGCGAGGCCGCCGAGCCAGAAGGAGACGAGGGCGATCGCCACACCGGCGATGTCGTCGGCGACGTAGTGCCAGCCGAAGTAGAGCGTGGCGACGACCGTGATCGCGAAGTTGACCCAGAAGACGACGTGGATGATCCGGTTGCGCAACGTGTACTGCACCATCAGCGCGACCAGCAAGGTGATGGCGACATGCAGGCTGGCGAAGCCCGCCACCGACTGGACGGCACCCACGGCGCCGTCGCGGATGACGCCTTGTCGTGCGTAGTAGAGGGAGTCCATCAAGGCACTCGATCCCGTATCCGGGAGGTCGCCGTACAGATGGGAGTAGGCGAAGCCGGGTCCCAGTGTCGGTAGGGCGTAGTAGGACGCGGTTCCCAGCGTCCACGCCAGGCACTGCGAGGTGGCGAACCAGTAGCCGAAGGTGATGTTGCGCGACCAGACCAGCCAGGCGGCCAGCGCCAGCGGCACCAGCGGCAGGAACCACAGGTAGACCGACGACAGCACGTGCGAACTGATGCCCGTGCCGAAGACGGTGTGGAGCACCGTGGCGGGCTCGTGGCCGAAGAAGAGCGCGCGGTCCATGAGGTGGAGCTCGCGGTCGTACTTCTCGTCCCCCACGATGAAGGGCAGGAAGGACTTGAGGTTTCGATAGCTGACGTAGGTGATGTAGAAGCACACGAGGCCCAAAACGACCAGGACCATCCGCTCGCGGGTCCAGTGGTCGCGCACGCGGCCCTTGACGATGTCCGGCATCAGCGCCGGGTTCAGCCCGGACACCCACAGGGTTCGCGGCAGCATGTCGAGGAGGAAGGCCCCGAGCACCAGCAACGGAAGGCGCAGCCACGACGGTCCGAGGAATCCTTCGGGGTCGACGAGTCGCCGGTCCAGGGTGATCGCGGCAACGACCGCGAGCAGGCCGGTGACGGTGGCGACCCCGATGAGGAGGACGTAGGCCGGGCGATACACGAGCGCCAGTCTAGGCAGGTGCCACGGACAGGTCAGATTCGCGGGATCAGGGCGATGCGGGTCGGATCGACCCGCAGTCGCACGCTCTCGCCCGGTCCACAGTGGCTGCCGCGAGGGGCGATCGCGTCGACGAGTCCGACCCCATCGACCTCGGCGACCAGTCGCAACAGCGCCGGGGTCGCGCGTGCGGACTCGTCGGTGCCGACGAGGGGACCTTGCTCGTCGGCGACGAGCGCCGAGCGGCGTACGGCGAGGCCCGCGACGTCATCGGCAGGTGGACCGGCGGGTGCGGCGTCAGCCTGCCCGGGGATCGCGGCCAGCACCGTCGCGGCGGCGGCTCCGGTGAGGACCCGCGCGTAGCCGAGGAAGAGCGCGGTCTCGGTGTCGACCGGCGCGGCCCACACGTCACCGATCGGGCCGGACTGGACGACGCGTCCCGCCTGCATGACGGCCAGCCGGTCGGCGACCTGGAAGGCCTCCTCGTGGTCGTGGGTGACCATCAGTGCCGTGGTGCCGGCAGCGTGCAGGATCTCGCGCAGGTCGACGGCGAGGCGCTCGCGCAGGCCCGCATCGAGGGCGGACAGCGGTTCGTCGAGGAGCAGGAGACGGGGTTCGACGGCGAGCGCGCGGGCCAGCGCGACCCGCTGGCGCTCGCCGCCGGACAGCGTGGCCGGGAGGCGGTCGGCGTACCCCTCGAGCCCGACCAGGGCGAGCAGCTCGGCCACCCGCCCCGAGCTCGGTCGACGGCGAAGGCGGAGCGCGTAGCCGACGTTGCGGGCCACCGACATGTGGGCGAAGAGCTGGCCGTCCTGGAACATCAGCGCGAAGCCGCGCTTGTGTGTGGGCAGGCGGTCCACGCCCTGGCCGTCGAAGGCGATGGTGCCGGCGGCGAGGGGCTCGAGGCCGGCGACGGCGCGCAGCAGCGTGGACTTGCCGCAGCCGGAGGGGCCGAGCACCGCGAGCACCGAGCCGTCGGGGACCTCGAGGGTCACGTCGTCGACGGCGACGACGCCGTCATAGGCGACCGAGACGTCCGTGAGGGTCAGCATCGTCAGAAGGCTCCCACGCTCGGCACGCGCAGCCGCTCGACCGCCAGCATCACGACGGCGGTCGCGGTGGCGAGCACCACCGAGGCCGCCAGCGCCATGCCGTAGTTGAGCGCGCCCGGGTGCCCGATCAGTCGGAAGATGACCACCGGCACGGTCGGGTGCTCGTCGCGGGCCAGGAAGGACGTCGCACCGAACTCACCCAGCGAGGCGGCGAACGCGAACCCGCTCGCCGCCAGCAACGGCTTGAAGACCACGGGCAGGTCGACGCTCAGCAGTGCCCGCCACGGAGAGGCGCCGAGCGAGGCGGCCGCCTGTCGTTGCCGGTCGTCGATGCCGGCGAGGACCGGGACGAGGGTGCGGACAACGAGGGGCAGCGCGACCAGTGCCTGCGCGATCGGCACCAGCAGGGGCGAGTCACGCAGGTTGAGCGGCGGGTGGTCGAGCGTGATCAGGAAGCCGAAGCCGAGGGTCACGGCGCTGACACCGAGCGGCAGCATGAAGAAGCCGTCGAGGAGGCCGCGGACCCGTCGCTCGGCACGGGTCTGGGAGCGACGGGTCACGAGTACGGCGACGGCGAGCCCCATCGAGAGCGCCATCCAGGTCGCGTCGACGGCGGTCCGGACGGAGGTGAGCAACGCGTCGGTCACCGGCACCAGCAGGGCGTCGTTGCTGCCGACACCGCTGAGCGCTCGGTAGTTCGCGGTCGACCAGCCTGCGTCGGTGTGGAAGGAGCCCAGCACGAGCGACGCGATCGGCGCCGCGACCATGATCAGCACCAGGGCGGTCACCACCAGGGCGGGTGCGTCCCCGGAACGGATCTGCCTCGGCCGGGCGGTCGAGCGGTTCGCCGTGGCGTCGGGGGTCGCTCGCAGTCTCGCGGCGAGTCCCAGCAGAGCCACCACGACGACGAGCTGGAGCACTGAGAGCGCGGCCGCGGCCGGCAGGTCGAAGAGCGTCGTGGTCAGCAGGTAGATCTCGGTCTCGACCGTCGCGTAGCGCACGCCTCCGAGGGTCAGCACGATCCCGAAGGCCGTCGCACAGAACAGGAAGACCACGCTCGCCGCGCTCACGATCGCCGGCCGCAGGGCAGGCAGCGTGACCGTCCACCACACCTGGACGGGGGTCGCCCCGAGAGCGGCCGCGGCCTCGGCGGGCCGGGCGTCGAGCGACTCCCAGGCGGCGCCGACCGCCCGGATCACGACGGCCACGTTGAAGAAAACCAGCCCGGCCACGATCGCGACCGGGGTGCCGTCCAGGGCGAGGAAGCCGAGCGGTCCGGCCTCCCCGAGCAGCAGCCGGAAGGCGACGCCGACCACCACGGTCGGCAGCACGAACGGCACCAGCAACGCGGCCCGGAGCAGCCGTCGCCCGGGCAGCGCCAGCCGGTGCAGCACGAACGCGACCGGCAGTCCGAGGAGCACGGCGACCGCGGTGGCCAGGCCCGCCGACCACACCGTGAACCACGCGACCCGTGCGACCCGGGGCCGCGTCAGCACCTCGATGACCCCGCCGGGGTCGAAGACACCGTCGGGCCACAGGCCCCGCGCCACCATCCCGCTCACCGGCAGCACGAAGAAGACCCCCACCACCAGGACCGGCCCGGTGGCGAGCAGCGCGAGGGTGAGCCAGCGCCTCACCTCGAGATGACGTCCGTCCACTCGGCCAGCCACTGCTCACGGTTGGCAGCGATCTCGGCCGGCGGCACCGACAGCGGCGCGGTCGGCTGCACGGCGTACGCCGCCCAGTCGGCCGGCACGTCGACGGTGTCGCTGACGGGGAAGACGTACATCGCGGTCGGCAAGGCTGCCTGGACGTCGTCGGAGAGCAGCCAGTCGATGACGGCCTGCGCGCCGGCGGGGTTGACCGCACCGGAGAGGACGCCGGCGTACTCCACCTGGCGAAAGCACGTGTCGAGGAGCGCGGCGGTCGAGGACGCGTCGCTGCCCTTGGGCACGGTGAACGCGGGCGACGAGTCGTAGGAGACCACGATCGGACGCGCACCCTTGCCGCCACCCTGGGTGAAGTCGCCGTAGTAGGCGTCCTCCCAGCCGTCGACGACCTTGACCCCGTTGTCGAGGAGGCGGGTCCAGTAGTCCTGCCAGCCGCCCCCATCGGTGCCACTGCCGTACGCCGCGACCGTGGCCAGGAAGAACGCCATCCCGGTCGAGCTCGTCGAGGCGCCCGGCGTCACCATCAGGTCCCGGTAGGTGGGCTCCGCCAGATCAGCCAGCGACGACGGGGGCGTGACGCCCTGCTGCTCGAACCACGTCGTGTCGATGTTGACGCACACGTGGCCGACGTCGATCGGGGTCAGCCTGTCGGCGCCCTCGTCGAGCGCGAACTCGTCCGCACCGGGAGGCAGGGTCGGCTCGTAGGCCGCGAACACCCCCTCGTCGAGCGGGCGCGAGGCGAAGGTGTTGTCGACGCCGAACGCCACGTCGCCCTGCGGGTTGCCCTGGCTGAGCACGAGCTTGTTGGTCAGCGTGCCGGCGTCGCCGGAGGCGCGGACGACGAGGTCGTAGCCGCTGT
>NZ_JANPEO010000301.1:0-12871 GCF_031422975.1 Nocardioides sp.
GTCAAGGAGATGCAGTCCAAGGCGTCGTCGATCGGCACCGGTCTCTGACATGTCCGCCACGGCAACGGCGCCTCGAGCAGGGCAGTCGGCGAAGAACAGCCGGCCGACCAAGTCACGTCACACGGATCCCACGCGGCGGCAGCAGGCTGTCGCCGCGTGGATCCTGGCCCTGCCGTTCTGCGCGTTGTTCCTGGTCTTCACCGCAGGACCCGTCCTGGCCAGCCTCGGCATGAGCTTCACCGACATGCGCAGCACCGACGTGCGCAACCCGCTCGGTGTGGAGTTCGTCGGGCTCGAGAACTACGCGAATCTGCTCTCGGACCCGAGCTTCCGCAAGGTCACCCTCAACACGCTGATCTACCTGCTGCTCGGGGTGCCGCTGACGATGGCGAGCGCGCTCGCGGTCGCGGTCGCCCTGAACCGGATCACCCGGCTGCGGGGATTCTTCAGGGTCGGCTACTACCTGCCGGTCGTCACCAGCATCGTGGCGGTGTCGGTGGTGTGGAAGTTCCTGCTGCGTGACCAGGGCGGGCTGCTCAACGTGATGATCGGCTGGTTCGGCATCGACGGGCCGGGGTGGCTGGACTCCACCACGTTGGCCCTGCCGTCGCTGGTGGTCATGTCGGTCTGGCGCAACTTCGGCACCTTGATGGTGATCTTCCTGGCCGGGCTGCAGACCATCCCTCGCGAGATCGTCGAGGCCGCCGAGGCGGACGGCGCCAATGCGTGGGGGCGCTTCCGGTACATCACCCTGCCCATGCTGCGACCGACCCTGCTCTTCGGTGCGGTGATCACCAGCATCGGCTACCTCCAGTTCTTCGAGGAGGCCTTCGTGATGACGAAGGGCGGACCGCTCGACTCCACCAAGTCCGTCACGTTCTTCACCTACGAGCAGTTCGGCTTCGGCAACTACTCATACGCCTCGGCCGCTGCCTACCTGCTGTTCCTGGCGATCGTGCTCATGACCTTGGCGCAGTTCCGCCTGCTCGGCGAGAAGGACTGACCATGACCCAGACTCTCCAGGCCGCGACCCCGCTCGGCGACGAACCCGCCGCCGTGAGACGCCGCCCCCACTCCGACCACGGTCCCTCCACTCCGCCGTGGCTGTATGCCGTGATGGCCATCGGACTGTTCGTGGTGGTCGTCCCGTTCCTGTGGATGGTGATCAGCTCCTTCAAGCCCGAGGCCGAGGTGCGCGTCGTACCCCCCACGTGGTGGCCGGAGACGGTGACGACGGACAACTATCGTCAGCTCTTCACCAGGCTCGACTTCCCGCGCTACTTCCTCAACTCGGCGATCGTCGCGGTCACCGTCGCGGTCGGCAACATGGTCTTCTGCTCGATGCTCGGCTACGCCTTGGCCAAGCTGGACTTCCCCGGCAAGAAGCTGGTCTTCGCCGTCGTCCTCGGCACCTTGATGGTGCCCGGCGTCGTCACCTTCGTGCCGCTGTTCGTCCTGACCACCAACGTCGGGCTGACCAACACCCTGCCGGGGATGATCCTGCCGTTCCTGGCCGGACCGTTCGGCGTCTTCTTGATGCGGCAGTTCGTGATGAGCTTGCCCGACGAGCTGATCCAGGCAGCGCGCGTCGACGGCGCGGGCGAGCTGCGGATCTTCTTCTCGATCATCCTGCCGCTGTGCGGACCCGCCGTCGCGACCCTTGGCGTGCTCACGTTCCTCACGTCGTGGAACAACTTCCTCTGGCCGCTGGTGGTGGCCACCTCGGAGGACAAGTACACGCTGCCAGTGGCGCTCGCGCTCTACGCCGTCGGCCAGAACGCCACGAAGTACGGCCTGCTGCTCGCCGGGTCGGTCGTCGTCGTGCTGCCCGTGCTCGCCGTCTTCCTGATGCTGCAACGCCAGATCATGCAGGGCATCGCCAGCACCGGCATCAAGTGACTCGCACCACCGCAAGCGTCCATCAACCGCGTCATCTCGGAGGAGTATCAATGCGCGCACGACGAACATCCATCCTCGCGGCCACCACGGCCGCCGTCGCCCTCACTGTGACAATCGTTGGCACCACGGCCGCCGTTCCGTCGGCGCCCGCGGCGACCGAGCGGCACCACTCCGACAAGCGTGTCCTCCAGGAGTACGCCGCCGACACCTGGAAGTCCTTCGAGGCGATGGCGGAGCCGGCCACCGGCCTGCCGGCCGACAACATCGCGGGCGACCTCGACCCCTCGACCCGCAGCGGCGCCACCTCGCCGACCAACATCGGCGCCTACCTGTGGAGCACCGCCGCCGCCCGCGACATCGGCCTGATCGGCCGACGCGAGGCGAAGGCCCGGATGGCGAAGACCCTGCACTCGATCGCGCACCTCGAGCGCCACCAGGACAGCGGGATGTTCTACAACTGGTACGACCCGGCCACCGGCGCGAAGCTGAGGAAGTTCCCCGGCTCCGGCGACCCGATCAAGCCCTTCCTGTCCTCCGTCGACAACGGCTGGCTTGCCACGGGGCTGCTGCTCGTCGCGCGCGCCGAGCCGACGCTCGCCGGACAGGCCGACGCGATCCGCGAGGACATGAACTTCGGCTGCTTCTACAACCCCCTCGAGAACGCGCCCGCGGGGCAGATCCGGGGCGGCTTCTGGGACGAGGACCCGATGGAGTCGGCCCCGGTCAAGGGCAACTACTGCGGCGGCGCCGACGTGTGGTTCACCGGCCACCACTACGGCGCCTTCAACACCGAGCCCCGCATCGCGTCCTACCTCGGCATCGCCGCGGGGCAGATCCCGGCGCGCCACTACTTCGGCACCTACCGGACCTTCCCCAACGACAACTGCGACTGGTCCTGGACCGAGACCAGGGCCGTCGGCTCCTGGGCCGAGCACGAGGGCGTCCGCGTCTTCGAGGGCGCGCTGCCCTACCGAGGCATGCAGATCGTGCCGACCTGGGGCGGCAGCATGTTCGAGGCGCTGATGGTGCCGCTGTTCGTGCCCGAGGAGACCTGGGGCCCGCGCTCATGGGGCGTCAACCACCCGCTCTACGTGCGCGGCCAGATCGAGCACGGGCTGCAGGAGGCCGACTACGGCTATTGGGGATTCTCCCCGTCCAACAACCCTGCTGGCGGCTACCGCGAGTACGGCGTCGACCAGCTCGGCATGGACGGCGCCGGCTACACGACCGACCAGGAGCGGACCTCCGTCGACCAGCCCTACGAGGGTTGCCCCGGTCGTGAGGGCTCGCCCGCGCCCACGTCGTACGGCAACGGCGTCGTCACCCCGCATGCCTCCTTCCTGGCCCTGCGCTACGCCCGCGACGCCGCTCTCGAGAACCTTGCGAACATCCGGAACGACTTCGACGCCTACGGCCCGGGCGGCTTCTACGACGCCGTGGACGTGGGCTCGGGCACCGTGTCGAAGCGCTACCTCTCACTCGACCAGGGCATGGTCATGGCCGCCCTGGGCAACGCGCTGGCGGGCGACGACATGCGCACCTACGTCAGCCGCGGCGCGATGGAGAGGACCCTGCGGCCGCTGATGGGCGAAGAGATCTTCGCGAGCAGGGGGACTGAATGACCACCGACGCACGCGCCGACTGGGAGCGCCGGATCGGTCTGCGCAGCGGGCACGCGTTCGGCGGCTCCGCCCCGCGGCTCAGCCCGCCCGGCGGCCTGCGAGCCGTGGCCGGTGGCGCGCAGGTGACGCTCACCTGGTCACCGATGAAGGGCGCGATCGGCTACCAGGTGCACGTGGCCGACTCCGCCGACGGCCCCTGGGCGCCCCTCGACCACCATGGCCGCGACGTCACCTCGGTGCCGCACCCGCCCTACGTCGACACGACCGGCACTCCGGGGGTGGAGCGGTGGTACGCCGTCTCATCGCTGTCCGACGTGCACGTCGACGGACTCCCCTCGCCGATGGTCTGCGCGACGCCGCTCGCGGAGGCGACCGGACCGGTCACGGTCGAGGTCGACGCCGCGACCGTGGTCGGCGAGCTGGACCGCCCGTGGCGCCCGATGATCGGCAGCGAGCACCTGTCCCACGCCCTGTCCACCGACACGACCGGTGGCCGCGCGGTCGGGGAGGAGCTGAGCGCGGCCCTCTCCGCGGCGCACCAGGAGCTCGGGGTGACCCACGTGCGGGCCCACGGGATCCTGTGCGACGACCTGGCGGTGTACCGCGAGGTCGACGGCGTGCCGGTGCACGACTTCTCCCGCATCGACCGGGTCTACGACCACATCCGCTCGATCGGGCTCTATCCCGTCGTGGAGATCTCGTTCATGCCGCACGACCTGGCGAGCGACCCGAGCAGGACGGTCTTCGGCTACGACGCCATCATCTCGCCGCCCAAGGACTGGCAGCGCTGGTTCGACCTGGTCCGCGACCTCACCGCCCACCTCGTGGCGCGCTACGGCGACGAGGTCGTCGAGCAGTGGTCCTTCGAGGTGTGGAACGAGGCCAACCTCGAGGTGTTCTGGTCCGGGCGGCCCGAGGACTACCTCAAGCTCTACGACGTCACCGCGGCCGCCGTGCGCGAGGTCGACTCGAGGCTGGTCGTCGGGGGTCCGTCGTCGGCCGCCGCCGGGTGGGTGGAGGAGCTGCTGGCTCACGCCGAGCTGTCCGGCGCCCCGGTCGACTTCGTCTCGACGCACACCTACGGCGCCCCGCCGCTCGACTTCCGGCCGATGCTCGCGCGCCACGGCCGCGCCGGCACGCCGATCTGGTGGACGGAGTGGGGCGTCACGCCCACCCACTTCAACGAGACCAGCGATGCCGTCTTCGCCGGCGCCTTCCTGCTGCGCGGCATGAAGTCCGCGATGGGGCGGATCGAGTCGCTGGCCTACTGGGTGGTCTCCGACCACTTCGAGGAGCTCGGCCGACCGCCGGAGCTGCTGCACGGCGGCTTCGGGCTGCGCACGGTCGGCGAGCTGCGCAAGCCCCGCTGGTGGGCGCTGGCCATGATGGAGCGGCTCGGGCCACACCGGCTCGCGGTGTCGTCAGCCGGAGACGGCGGCGACTCGCTGGTCGAGGCCGTCGCGGCGTCGAGCGACGACGGTGAGGTCTCGGCGCTGCTGTGGAACCTCACCCTGGACCAGACCAAGGCGGCCGGGTCCCCTCCGCTCGGTCGCGACGTCGAGGTGACGGTGCGTGGCCTCGCTGCCGGGGCGACGTACACGCTGCGCCACGACCGGGTCGACGAGGATCACTCCAACGTCGCCTCCGTGTGGGCTCGACTGCGCGAGCCCGGCCAGGCCTGGCCGACCGACGCTCAGTGGGAGACCCTGCGGGCGGCCGACCACCTCGCCCGCCTCGAGCCGGACCGGGTCGTCACCGCTGACGCGTCCGGTGTCGTCAGGCTCGACGTGGTGCTCCCGATGCCGTCGATGAGCCAGTTGACGCTGGTCCCGGTCGAGTGAGGCTAGTGGACGCCCTGCAGGTTGAGCAGGACCACGCCCACGACGATCATCGACAGGGCTGCGCCCTTCGTCGCGCTCCATGACTCCCCCAGCCACAACGCGCCGATGACGGCCACCGCGGCCGTGCCGACCCCGGCCCAGACGGCGTACGCCGTCGAGACCGGCAGCCGTTCGACCACCAGCGCCAGCAACCAGATGGAGACGGCGTAGCCGCCGATCACCAGCGCGCTCCACAGCGGGTCGCGGAAACCATCGGTCCGAGGCAGGACCGTGGTGGCGGCCACCTCGGCAGTGACCGCCGCCAACAGGAGTCCGATTGCTGCGTACATGGCCGACATCCCTCCAAGCGTGTGTGTAGCAGTCGCTACAGAAGGAAATGTAGCACATGCTACAGTCTCTCGTGTGGCCAAGGATCCTGAGCGCCGAGAGGTGTGGACTCGCGAGGCGACGGACTACACGCTGCAACACGGTCTGATCGGGCTCAGCCTCCGGCCGTTGGCGGCATCGCTGGGCACGAGCGACCGGATGCTGCTCTACCACGTCGGCACCAAGGACGACCTGGTCGCCGCCGTCCTGCGCGACTCCAACGACCGCGCGGTGGACGGCGTCTCGGCGCTGGCACCGTCCCCAGACCTGCGTGCGGCCGTCCACGACCTCTGGTCGGTGGTGCGATCCCCCGAGCTCGAGCCGTGCACGCGGCTCTACGTGGAGGCGGCAGCCCTCGGCCTGCTGGGCCGCGAGCCCTACGCCACCGTCGTCCGGGAGGCCAACGATCGCTGGCTGCGCTCGTTCGTGACGCACCTGACGAAGTCTGGCGTCGCCCGGCCGTTGGCCAAGAGGGCCGCCAGGGTCATCGATGCGGCCTTCCTCGGCCTGCAGCTGGACGCCCCGCTGGACGTGGGCACCACCGCCCGGAAACGCGCGGTGGTCGACCTGGCCGACGCGGTGGCGGCACTGGGCTCGTGATCACGGAGCATCTCGCGAGGTGAGGACCCGGTGGGCGATCTCGGCGCCGACGCGGACTGCGCCGTCGACGTGCTGGAAGCCGAGGCCCGCGACGTCGCTGGTGCCGAACTCGATCGGCCCGACCGGCTGACGCAGCACCCGGCCGTACCTCGTGAGCCCGCCGACGTCGAAGCTGGTGCCGTAGGCACCGCCGGTGAGCTCCTGGTGCTGCCAGTCACTCTCGACGTAGGTCACCGGGGTCCGGGCCGCCTCACCCAGGTACGCCGCGAACGACTCGAGCACCTCGGCGCGACGCTCGTCGTCACTGAGGGCGCCGACCCGATCGGCGTCCTCGCCCGAGATGAAGCCCACCAGCTGCCCGCTGGTCGAGCCGTCAGGAGTGTTGTCGTACACCTCGTGGACCAGCTGGTAGGGCCCGAAGCCGGTGCCGCTGAGCCCGATCTCGCGCCAGAACGGCGTGGTGAACCCCACCTGCACCTTGATCACCAGCCCGAACGACTGGTGCTCGCGGGCGTGCCGGTGCGATGCGGGGAGCTCGGGCATGAACCGGATCCGGCGCACCAAGGGAGGTGGTACGGCGATCACCACCCGGCGCGCACGGATCCGCTCCGGTCCCACCACCACGGTCGCACCCTCGTCGGAGTAGTCGACCGCGGTCACGTCCTGGCCGAGCCGAACGCGGTCACCGAGACGCCCGGCGAGCTCGAGCGGGACCGAGGCCAGCCCCCCGACGACGCGCCGGTCGAGGATGAAGTCCGCGTCGACGAGGTGCCGGAACGACCCGGCACTGGCCGCCATCAGCAGGGCCTGCAGCGCCGAGAAGGACCAGGTCGGCTTGGTGAGCATGGCCTGGCCGACGTAGAGAGCGATGTTGTCGCGGGCCTCGACGTCGTCGCAGTTGTCCTGCAGCCACTGCTGGAAGGTCACGTGGTCGAGCCGTTCCGCGTCCGGGTGGTCCCACGGGCGGTCGGGGTCGATCTCCGCGGTCAGGGCGTCGAGGCCCTTGATCAGCCGCTCGATCGCTGCTGCCGTGTCCGCGGCGACCGGGAGATCCTCACCCGTGAAGCGTCTCGCCCCACCACCGCTGTCGACATAGAGCGAGGCACCCTCCCGATGGCGCAGGTAGGTCTGCAGGCCCAGCTCGTCCAGCAGCCCGGTGAGGGCGTCCTGGTCGGGCGAGACCCACTGGCCGCCGATCTCGAAGAGCGAACCGTCGTGCAGCTCGCTGCGGAGGCGGCCGCCGACGCGGTCGCGGGCCTCGAGGACGAGCACGTCCTGACCGGCCTGCGAGAGTCGCCAGGCGGCAACCAGGCCGGTGACGCCGGCTCCGACGACGACGGTGTCGTGCACGGACATCACAGCTGCTCCTTCTCCACGAGGGACGCATAGGCGTCGGGACGACGGGTCTGCAGGAACGGGAAGAGGTCGAGCCAGTCCCGGCGCTGTGCCAGGTCGAGCGTCGCCACGAGCACCGCGTCGCCCTCGCGGTCGGCCCGCACCAGGACACGGCCGTAGGGGTCGCTGATGAACGACGAGCCGTAGAAGCTCACGCGCCCCTCGTCGCCCCACCGGTTGGGGACGACCATGAAGAGGCCGTTGGCGATGCCGTTGCCCACGATGACGCCCTGCCACAGCGGCTGCGTGTCGAAGTCGGGGTGGTCGGGCTCGGAGCCGATCGCTGTCGGGTAGGCCAGGATCTCCGCGTCGGCGAGCGAGTACGCCCGCGCCAGCTCGGGGAACCACTGGTCCCAGCAGGTGGGCAGGCCGATCCGCGGCGCACCGGGCAGGTCGACGCGATACACGGGGTACGGCGACTCGGCCGGACCCGGCCGGAAGTAGAGGTCCTCGTAGTAGCCAGCCGTCACCGGGATGTGGAGCTTGCGGGTGCGCGCCGCGAGCGTCCCGTCGGGAGCGACCAGGATCGCGGTGTTGAAGCCGAGCCCGTCCTCGTCATCCGCGCGCTCGTAGAGCGACGCGTGCACGAAGACCCCGTGCGCGGCGGCCGCGGCTGCGGCGAAGGAGTGGGTCGGGCCGCCCTCGAGCGGCTCCGTGAGGTCGGCCGGCACCCCGTGCGGCCTGGTGTCCGCCGGATAGCGGGACAACGTGAGCTCAGGCAGGAACACGATCGACGCACCGGCCGAGGCTGCGGTGGCGATGCCGTCGCCCAGCGTGGCGAGATGAACCTCGGAGTCCGCGCTCCAGTGCATCTGGACCAGCCCGACCCTCACCTCGCGGCCGTCCGTCTCGCCGACGCGGGCGAGGGATGGCTGGGGCGTGGCTTCGATGAGCTTCATGACCTGTCCTTGATCGCTGGTTGCTGTTGGGTGATGCAATGGACGCCGCCGCCGCGCGCGAACAACGGCCGGGCGTCGACCTGGACGATGCTGCGCCCGGGGTAGGCGTCGGCGAGGATCGCACCTGCCCCGGCGTCGGCGGGGTCGTCGAAGGCACAGGCGATGACCGCCGCGTTGGCGACGTAGTGGTTCACATAGCTGTAGTCGACCCAGCCGTCGCCGTCGCGCAGGCACGTCGGCGCCGGAAGGGCGACGACCTCCAGCGGCCTGCCGTCGGCGTCGAGCTCGTGGAGGAGGAGGGCGGCCAGCTCTCGGCTGATCTCGGCGTCGGGGTGGGCTTCGTTGCGCTGGTCGTGGAGAAGCACCCTGCCGGGCGCGCTGAACGTCGCCACGATGTCCACGTGCCCCCGGGTCCCGAGGCGCTCGCTGTCGCGGGTCAGGCCGCGCGGCAGCCAGATCACCTTGCGCGCGCCGACGGTTCGGGCGAGCTCGGCCTCGACCTGCTCGCGGCTCCAGCCGGGGTTGCGAGCGGGGTCCAGCTGCACCGTCTCGGTGACCAGGAAGGTGCCGGCCCCGTCGGTGTGGATGCCGCCGCCCTCGTTGACCAGCGGCGAGTCGATCCGCTGTGCACCGCTGGCCTCGGTGGCGACCACACTGGCCACCGCGTCGTACTCCCACGTGGCCCACTCCTGGGCTCCCCAGCCGTTGAAGACCCAGTTGACGGCGCCGAGGCCCGCCGGCCCGAGCACGAAGGTGGGGCCGATGTCGCGATACCACGCATCGTCGAGGGGCGCTTCGTGCAGCACCGCCTGCGAGGAGAGCCGGCGGCGCGCCTCACCGACCTCCCGCGGGGGCACGAGCATGTGGAGCGGCTCGAACTCCGCCACCGCGTTCGCGACCGATGCCCAGGCACGTCGCGCCGCCTCAGCCTCGTTCGGTGTCTCCCCGAGGGTGTAGCTGCCCGAGGGCCAAGCCATCCAGGTCCGCTCGTGCGGCTCCGTCTCGGCCGGCATCGTCCACGTTCTCACGAGGCGCTCCTTCGCTGGCCGCCGAGGTCTTTGAAAGCCTTTCAAAATTGCTGGCTTGCGCCACTATGCGCGATCGGGCTGGTTAGGGTCAAGAGGTGACCAGCCAGGAACTCCGACGACATCGCCGGCTCGACCGCCCGCGCGAGCGGGTGCTCCAGGAGGCCTGGGACCTGCTGGTCGAGAAGGGGCTCGCCGACCTGAGCCTGTCCGAGCTCGGCCGGCGGCTGGACACGAGCGCGGGCCACCTCTCCTACTACTTCGGCAGCAAGAACGGCCTGCTCCTCGAGCTGCTGCGCTGGAGCGAGGACGAGCTGACGGAGAACCTCCGCGTCGTGCTGGAGTCCGACGACTCGGCCGAGGACCGCCTCCACGGCCTGTGCGACCTGTTCTTCCCGCGGTCCGCCGGTGATCCACGGTGGCTGCTGTGGGTCGAGCTGTGGCCACGCGTGCTCCGCGAGCCCACGCTGCGCGACGCCCGCGAGGAGCTGGACGCCGTGTGGCGCGAAGCGCTCGCCACGCTGCTGGGTGAGATGACGGACGAGGACGTCGCACCGCTCGCCCAACGGATGCTCGCACTCCTCGACGGCCTCAGCGTCGGGCTGCTGATCGGTGAGCCGGGGCTCACCAAGGACGCGGCCTGGGAGCACGTGCGCGCCTTGCTGCCCGGCTAGTCGAGCCGAGCCGGCGCGAGCCGCTCACCCCAGGGACCACATACCCCAGAGGGTGTTTTGCGTTGCCAGGACATACCCCCTAGGGTATTTCTCGACAGCTCGATGACCCGCCCCGCAGAGAGGAACGCCATGTCTGAGAAGACGCCTGAGATCTCCCTCGAGGACTACGCCACCGAGCGCGAGACCGGTGTGACCATCGACGTCCGCGAGCAGGCGGAGTACGCCCAGGCACACGTGCCGGGCGCCATCCTGATGCCGATGGCGCAGCTTGGCTCCCGACTCGGCGAGATCGACGGGTCCGCGCGCGTGCACGTCATCTGCGCCTCGGGCAACCGTTCGAAGGCGATGACCGACCTGCTGGTCGCCGCGGGCTTCGACGCCGCGTCGGTGGCCGGGGGCACCTCCGGCTGGATCGAGTCCGGGCGCGCCGTGGGGGTCGGCCTGTGACCTCGCCGCTGAGCATCGTCCCCATCGAGACCCCGACCCTCGGCGACCGAAGCTACCTCGTGCACGACGGCCGGGTCGCCTTCGTCGTCGACCCTCAACGCGACATCGACCGAGTCCTCACGCTGCTCGACGAGCACGGCGTCCGCCTCACGCACGTCCTCGAGACCCACATCCACAACGACTACGTCACCGGCGGCTTCGCCCTCGCGCAGCGCACCGGTGCCCACTACCTCGTCAACGGCGAGGACGACGTCAGCTTCGAGCGCACGCCCGTCGTTGACGGCGACGTGCTCGAGATCGGCGCTCGGATGCGACACGGCGCTCGCCACCCCGGGCCACACCTTCACCCACCTCTCCTACGCCCTGCACGACACCACGGCCGTCGGCCCGGGCGCCGAGATCGGGGTCTTCTCCGGCGGTTCCCTGCTGTACGGCGCCACCGGACGCCCCGACCTCCTCGGCGATGAGCACCGCGATGCCCTGGCCCGACACCAGCACGCGTCGGCGCACCGACTCGCCGACCTGCTGCCCGACGCGGCCGCGGTCTTCCCCACCCACGGGTTCGGCTCGTTCTGCGCGGCCACCCAGTCCGACGCCACCGCCTCGACCATCGGGCAGGAGAAGCACACCAACCCGGTCCTGACCCAGGACGAGGAGACCTACGTGCGCGAGCTGCTGGCCGGGCTGGGTGCCTGGCCGGCCTACTACGCCCACATGGCACCCGCCAACGCTGCCGGCCCCGCCGCACCGGACCTCAGTCCGCCCGCCCTGGCCGACGCCGACGAGCTGCGCCACCGCATCGAGGCCGGGGAGTGGGTCGTCGACCTGCGCAACCGCACGGCCTTCGCGGCCGGTCACGCCCCCGGCACGCTGAACTTCGGGCTCGACGGCGGGTTCGCGACGTACCTCGGGTGGCTGATCCCCTGGGGCACCCCGCTCACCCTGCTCGGGGAGAGCGCCGAGCACGTCGCCGAGGCGCAGCGCGAGCTGGTCCGCATCGGCATCGACCGGCCCGCTGCCCACAGCACGGGCACCCCGTCCGACTGGGCCACCGGCGACCTGGCGAGCTTCGCGACCGCGACCTTCGCCGACCTCGCCCAGGTCCGACACCACCGCGACGTCGTGGTCCTCGACGTCCGTCGTGCCGACGAGCACGCGTCCGCTGCGATCACGGGTGCAGTGAACATCCCCCTCCACGAGCTGTGGAGCCGGCTCGACGAGGTGCCGTCCGGGGAGGTCTGGGTGCACTGCGCCGGTGGCTACCGCGCGTCGGTGGCCTCGTCCATGCTCGACCTTCACGGCCGCACCCTGGTCGCCGTCGACGACACGTTCGACAACGCCGAGAAGGTGGGGCTCCACCTGGTGGGGCAGGACGCGTGACCCTCGTCCTCGCTGTCGCCGCCGGGGCGCTCATCGGTCTCAGCCTGGGCGCACTCGGTGGCGGCGGGTCGATCCTGGCGGTGCCGGTGCTGGTCTACCTGCTGGACCAGTCCCCCGCCCAGGCGACGACCGGTTCGCTGGTCGTCGTCGGCACGACCGCGCTGATCGGCGCGATCGCCGCCCATCGGGACGGCAACGTGCTGCTCGGGCGAGGCGCTGGCTTCGGCGTCGTTGCGATCGGTGGCGCCGTGATCGGCGCCAAGGCGTCCGCCCACGTGGACGGGGACGTCCTGCTCGGCGCCTTCGCCGCACTGATGCTCCTCGTCGGAGCGCTGATGGCCTGGCGGCTGCTGCACCACCGCGGCGCCGCTGCGCAACACCCCGTCCGCCCCACCCTGGACCACCCGATCATCACCTTCAGTCCCACCTTCGCCTGCCAGTGCCCGCGCGCCCTCAAGGTGCTGGTCACCGCCACGGTGGTCGGACTGCTCACCGGGTTCCTGGGCGTCGGCGGCGGGTTCCTCGTCGTGCCCGCGCTGCTGCTCGCCCTCGCCCTGCCCCTGCCGTACGCCGCCGGCACCTCCCTGGTGGTCATCACCATCACCAGTGCGGCCGCCCTCGCCACGCGGGCCGGCGTCGGCTCGACGCCCGACTGGGGGGACTTCCTGGTGCTCACCCGGGCCTCGGCGACCGCCGCGGACGCCGGGGCCCGCCTCGCCGACC
>NZ_JANPEO010000302.1:0-4404 GCF_031422975.1 Nocardioides sp.
CGCGGCGCTGGCGCGGCGGCGTACGCGGAAGCTGGCCAACGTGTCCGTGTCCGTTGGTACGGCGCAGGCCCTGCCCGTCGCCGACTCGTCGGTCGACGTCGTGCAGGCGAGGTGGGCGTACTTCTTCGGCCCCGGCTGCGAGCCTGGCCTGGCCGAGCTCGACCGGGTGATGGCGCGGGGGGGCACGGCATTCGTCATCGACAACGACGCTTCGCGCTCGACGTTCGGCTCATGGTTTCGCCGTGGCTATCCGGAGATCGACCCGGACAGCGTCGAGCGCTTCTGGTCGACGCACGGATGGAACCGGATCCCGGTCGACATGGGCTGGTCCTTCGAGAGCCGTGCGGACTTCGAGGCGGTCGTGCGGATCGAGTTCGCGCCCGACGTCGCCGAGGCGTTCATCACCTCGCACTCCGGCACGGTCGTGGACTACGCGGTCAACGTGTGGTGGCAGCGCTTCTAGTCAGCTGGACTCGCGGATCGCCAGCGTCGGCGTGAGGAGCACGCCGGGAGCGGGCGCCGGCAGGTGCGAGAGCAGCGCCTCGAGGGCGCGCACGATCTCGACGGCGACATCCTCGAGGGGCTGGCGCACCGACGTCAGGCCCACCGGGAAGACCTGCGCGACCTGGGAGTCGTCGAAGCCGACCACCGCGATGTCGCGACCCGGCGCGAGCTGGCGGAGCCACAGCGTGTGCAGCACGCCCATCGCGAGCGTGTCGGATGCGCAGACGAACGCCGTCGGCGCCGACTCGTCGAGGAGTACGGCGGCCGCCTCGCCGCCACTCTGGACGGTGTCCTCCACCCGCGAGGCAAGCCCCGTGGTCGCGAGCCCGGCATCGTGCATCGCACCCAGCCAGCCCGCACGACGGTCCTCCCCGATCGGTGAGTCCTTGCGCCAGCCGATCCACGCGATCCGGGTGTGGCCCTTCTTGAGCAGGTGCTCGGTGGCCAGGCGGGTGCCGGCCGCGCCGTCCACGTCGACCCACGGGTGCGTGGCGTGCGGCTGGTCCCAGGGCCGACCGAAGGCCACGAAGGGCGCGCGCTGCTCGGTCAGCCAGGCAGCCTGGGGGTTGCCGAGATAGGTGTCGGTGACGACGAAGGCATCGACGGCGGTCGCTCGGAGCAGATGGTCGTAGCCGCCGACCGGGTCGTCGTTGTCGCCGGCGAAGAGGAGGACGTGATAGCCGGCGGCGGCCGAGGTGTCGACCAGGGTGTGCACGAAGCGATCCATCATCGCGTTGGCCGTCCCCTCCTGAGCGGGCAGGACGCGCAGGCCGATCAGCTGCGAGCTGCGCGTGCGGAGGTTGCGGGCCGCCCGGTTGGGCGAGTAGCCCATCTCGTCGATGGCCTCACGGACGCGCTCGAGGGTGTTGGGGCGCAGGAGGTCGGGGTTGTTGACGGCGTTGGAGACGGTCTGCCGCGAGACGCCGGCGCGCTCGGCGACGTCGGCGAGCGTCGGCGGTGAGACCGGGATGAACCCCGTCCCCCGTGGCTCCGTGCGCGACATCGCTGGCTCCTTGATCGTTCCAATCCGATCAGCAGCATAACCCCCGTGGTTACCGTCCGGTCACGTCCAGCCCGGGTTGTCGCGTCCCCGACACCGGCGCTGCCGTTCGACCGGCCGGTACGCCGCACGACGCCGCCCCGGCGATGTCGGTGCCGTCGCCTACGGTTCGTCGCATGATCGAGCGGAGCGAGCGAATCCATCAACGCAGTGCCACAGGCGCCTCATGTGGGCACCGGGCGAAGCGAGTGCGCGCATGAGCAAGCCCGCCAAGGTCAGGTCGGCCTATCGCTGCACGGAGTGCGGCTGGGAGACGACCAAGTGGGTCGGCCGTTGCGGCGAGTGCCAGGCCTGGGGATCGGTCGCCGAGGCAGCCGCCCCGACCATGCGCGCGACCGCGTCCCCGGTGACGACGCCGGCCGTGCCGATCGGGCAGGTCTCGGTGCAGGACTCCCAGTTCCGCACCAGCGGCGTGCCCGAGCTCGACCGGGTGCTGGGCGGCGGGCTGGTGCCGGGGGCCGCGATCCTGCTCGCCGGCGAGCCTGGCGGCGGCAAGAGCACCCTCCTGCTCGAGGTCGCCGCGCAGACGGCGAGGGTGCGCACCCGCACGCTCTACGTCACCGGCGAGGAGTCGGCCTCCCAGGTCCGGCTGCGCGCCGACCGCACCGGCGGCGTGCACGACGAGCTCTTCATCGCGGCGGAGACCGATCTCGGCGCCGTGCTGACCCACATCGAGCAGGTGCGACCGACACTGCTGGTGATCGACTCGGTGCAGACCATCGGCGCCAGTGGGATCGAGGGCGTGCCGGGCGGTGTCACCCAGGTCAAGGAGGTCGCGGCAGCCCTGATCCGGGTGGCCAAGACCCGCAACATCACGACAGTCCTCGTCGGCCACGTCACCAAGGACGGCTCGATCGCCGGGCCGCGGGTGCTCGAGCACCTCGTCGACGTGGTCCTGCACTTCGAGGGCGACCGCAACTCGCGTTTTCGCATGGTTCGAGCGATGAAGAACCGATTCGGTCCGGTCGACGAGGTCGGTTGCTTCGACCTCTCCTCCGAGGGCATCCGCGCGGTCACCGACCCGACCGGCCTCTTCGTCGAGCACCACTCGTCGCAGGTGCCGGGCACGTGCGTGGCCGTGACCATGGAGGGTCGTCGCCCGATGCTCGCGGAAGTGCAGGGACTGGTGACGCCTTCGCCGCTGGAGCGGCCGCGACGCACGACCTCCGGCATCGACGGCTCCCGGGTCGCGATGATCCTCGCGGTGCTGCAACAGCACGCCGGCATCCGGCTGCACCAGCACGACGTCTTCGCCTCCACCGTGGGTGGCGCGCGGATCACCGAGCCGGCGGCCGACCTGGCCATCGCAATCGCCATCGCCAGCTCGACCAGCGGCCTGGCACCACCCAAGGGCATCGTGGCGATGGGCGAGATCGGGCTCGCGGGAGAGCTCCGCCGCGTCCGCGACCTGCCGCAACGACTGGCCGAAGCCGCCCGGCAGGGCTTCCGGATGGCGATCGTGCCCTGCGAGCCGGGAGCCGCCGACAACTCACGTCGCCAGACGGGCCGAGAGCTCGACGGCATGCAGGTCCTCGACGTCAGCACGGTCCTGTCCGCGCTCCGGGCGGCGGGGGTTGCGAAGGGTGATGGCTCGGGCCGCAGTCCCCTAGACTGACGCCCGCGCGACCAGCGCAACTCTCCGGGGAGGACCGACGTGGCCGAGCGAAGCGACGACACGCTGCGGCTGCGCGCCACCCTGGCCGAGATCGCGCCGGGCACGGCGCTGCGCGACGGGCTCGAGCGGATCCTGCGCGGTCGGACGGGCGCACTGATCGTGCTCGGCATCGACAAGGTCGTCGACTCGATCGCGACCGGCGGCTTCACCCTCGACGTGCCCTTCACCGCCACCGGCCTGCGCGAGCTCGCCAAGATGGACGGCGCGATCATCGTCGACAAGGACATCTCGCGCATCCACCGCGCGGCCGTCCACCTCATGCCCGACCACACGATCCCTTCCGAGGAGACGGGCACCCGGCATCGCACCGCCGACCGGGTCGCGCGACAGACCGGCTTCCCGGTGATCTCGGTGTCGCAGTCGATGCAGATCATTGCGGCGTACGTCGGCGAGATCCGCCACGTGCTCGAGGACTCCGGCAAGATCCTCTCCCGCGCCAACCAGGCCCTCGCCACACTGGAGCGGTACAAGATGCGGCTCGACGAGGTCTCCTCGACCCTCTCGGCGCTGGAGATCGAGGACCTGGTCACCGTCCGCGACGTCGCCGTCGTTGCCCAGCGCCTCGAGATGGTGACCAGGATCGCGAGCGAGATCGACGACTACGTCCTCGAGCTCGGCACCGACGGCCGGCTGCTCTCACTCCAGCTCGAGGAGCTCATCACCGGCGTCGACGCCGAGCGTGAGCTCGTGGTCCGCGACTACCTCCCGACCGGCAAGCGCCGCAAGACGACCCCGGAGTCGATGCTGACCGACCTGGCCAACCTGTCCCCCACCGACCTGGTGGACCCGGGCTCGGTGGCCGGGGTGCTGGGGCTGGGCACCGGCGAGCACCTCGACGGTGCCGTCGCGCCGCGTGGCTACCGACTGCTGGCCAAGGTTCCGCGGCTGCCGCCCCAGGTCGTCGACCGCCTGGTCGAGCACTTCGGCGGACTCCAGCAGCTGCTCTCCGCCGGCATCGACGACCTCCAAGCCGTCGAGGGTGTCGGCGAGCTGCGCGCCCGCAGCGTGCGCGAAGGCCTCTCGCGGCTGGCGGAGTCGAGCATCACCGAGCGCTACATCTGAGGGCTCTCAACCCTCGGAGTTGCCGCCGCCCTGCTCTCCGGGAGTGTGGGCAGTGTCGCCCTGATTCTTCTTCGTGCCCTGGGTCGTGGGCTCCGGCTTCGGC
>NZ_JANPEO010000303.1:0-3077 GCF_031422975.1 Nocardioides sp.
CCTCGATCACCAGGCCGCGGGCGCCCACCTCACGGGCGCGCTCGGACATCTCGGTCCACTCCTCGTCCGTCAGCCTCGCGAAGGTGGCGACGCCCTCCGCGGTGCGAGCCGGCGTGCGGCACTCCTGCTCGGTGAGCACCGTCCCGGCGCCCCGTGCTGCGACGAACGACCACGGTGTCTGGTCACTGATCAGCACCGGACAGCCGCGCTGGAGCGCCTCCCCGATGGCGTGGCCGAAGTTCTCGCCGCGGGTGAGCAGGACCATCAGGTGGGCTTCATCGAGCAGCCTGCGGACCTCGTCGGGAGGTACGGCACCGTGCCAGTTCACCTCGATGTGCGAGGGCAGCGTCGCGGCCGCGCGGCGCACCTTCTCGACGTAGGCCGCGTCCTCCAGGTGACCGACCAGCTCGAGGGTGGTGGGGACCTCGACGTGCTGCAAGGCCCGGACGAGGTCGAGGGTGCCCTTGACGGGCGAGACCCGCCCCAGCGAGACGATGCGGAGCCCGTCTCGGCGTCGCGGCCGGACTCTCGTGGTTTCGTGTACGTCCAGCTCCCGCAGCCGTTCGGGCGACAGCACGACGATGGCATCCGCGAAGACGGCAAGGATGTCGCCACGCTCGTGCTCGGAGCTGGCCAGCCACACGACATTGGGTCGTCGCCGGGTCCCGACCCGGCCGGCCAGTCCGAGCAGGGTCATCGTCTTGAGCCACAGACGCTTCTGCCGCGCTCCACCCAGGTCCAGGGCGGAAGGGGCGAGTTCGCCGCGAGGACTGATGGCCACGCGGCCACGGAAGCCGATGAGCGCGAGGAACAGCAACGGGGCGACGGTGAACGTCTTGTGCATCACGGAGTTGAAGTAGACGACGTCGCTTCGGCGCATCTCGCGCAGCCCGTGCCACCACGATCGCCACGAGCCTGCACCGAGGGGTGCCAGGTAGGTGACCTCGATCCCGTCGACCTCGGTGGTCCCCCTGTACGGCGCAGGGAACGGCGTCACCTCGCCAAGATCTCGGTCCGCGGTCAGCATCCGCACTCGGTGTCCGCCCAGTGTCCCCACGACACCACGGATCCCGGGCACCGGCCCACCGGTCTTGTGTGCCGGGTAGTAGGTCGGCGCCATCACGAAGACATCCATCGAGGTCAGTCCCTGTCTCCCCTGGCGGCCACGGCGGTGGTCACCTCGCGCGACCCGGTCATCGTGCGCCGCAGCAGCCACAGAGCGCCCAGGAGGCACAGCATGGCGCCCCCCGCGCGGACCGGGGTGCCCACGAGGCCGTCGACGGGAAGCAGCGCTCCGCTCAGGCAGCCGGCGAGGCCGAAGGCCCCCGCCGGAAGCACCCGGGTGAGCGACCACCGCACCTCGGAGCACCGCCGCGACTCATGGCGCGCGAACAGCGTGAGAAGCAGGTACGTCGAGACGTAGCCGAGCCCTATCGCCGCGAGTCCCAGCCACTCGATCGTGGCCAGCGCCACCAGTGACCCGCCCACCAGGGACAGGGGGCTTGCGAGCGCGAAGCGCTGGGTGTGCCCGCCGGCGATGACGAGCTGCATGTAGGCCAGGAAGACCGTGGCCACCACTGCTGTCAGGCATACCAGACTCGTGGCGGGCACCATCGAGGCGACGTCGTACTCGGAGGAGACCAGCAGCCGCAGCAGCCACGGGGAGAGCAGGGCAACGCTCGAGGCGCCCAGGGCGGCGAGCCAGGCGATCGCACCGGAGGTCTCCTCCAGCGAAGCTCCGCGCGACTCTGCGGGCACGCTGAGGAGCTGCGGCAACCAGGCGTAGCCGATCGCGCTCACGATGATGAGCGGAGCAGTCCCCAGCCATGCGGCGATCTGCGCGTGAGCGCCCCCGTCGATGCCGAGCTGCCAGCGGGCGACGAGGACCGCGGCACCGGTTGCGCTGCCGATGGCGAGCTGGTGTGGCACCAACGGAAGGCCCATCCGCAAGCTGTCCGCGAACTCACGGCGTGAGGTGCGAGACCGACCGGCCGAGCGGATGCGCCACAGCGCACCGATCTCGGCGAGCAGGAACACCCCGACCACGGCACCGAAATAGGCCGAGGCTGTCGCCGAGGTGAGCAGGATGGCGAACAGGCCGGCGGCCGGCGCCGCAAGACTCATCGCGAAGGCCAGTGCGACGTAGAACCAGCTGGCCTCCTTGGCGAGCGCGTAGGCCTGGGCCATCGCCATGCCGGCACCCGCACCACCCGCGACGACCGCCAGGAGCACCGGCCACGGAGTCTGCGATCCGAGCAGCGCTGCGACACCGAGATAGCCGCTGCTGACGGCGACCGAGAGCAACAGCACGGCGAGAGCGCCGGTCAGGACAAGTCCACGCGCCCCTTCGGTGCCGGTTCCCTCCACGTGCGCGTGCCGGGTGATGACCAGCGGCAGTCCCAGCGTCAGCAGTCCCAGCACGAACTGCATCGTCACGATGGCGACGCTGACCCGGCCGTACTCCGCGATCGGCAGGGAGCGTGTGAGCGCCGGCGTCACCAGCAGCCCGGTCAGCATCGGGGCGGCGCTGGCCAGGGTGTAGATCGAACCTCGACCGAGGATTCGACTAGCGGCGCTGGACATCGGGGACCTTGGGGCCAAGTCGCCGTCGCCACAGCCACGCGGCGACCAGCACGGTGAACCCGATCGTCAGTTCGCCGCCCTGGAAGAGCTGGTTGTTGGCGGGGATGTAGATCACCAGGATGCACAGGTGGAAGAACACCCCGCAGGCGAGCGGATCGCGTCGCACCAGGGTGTCTCGCCAGGAGAGCCCGAACAGGAAGCCGATGAGCGCGAGCAGGACGACCGTGCCCGGAAAGCCGATGTCGGAGGCCGGATGGATGAAGAACGTTCCCCACAGCTGGCCCACGGGCCATCGCTCGTCGATCTGGCCGGCGTAGGTGCGCTCGACGACGTCGTCCTCGCGGTCTGCGTGGCCGATGAGGCGTAGGACGTTGTGCCGGCCGAACTCTGAGAAGCCCAGCCCCCACGTCGGCCGGAACGGCTCCTGCATGGCCAGGTCGAGGCCCTTGTAGCCGTGGGTGACATAGCTGGTGAAGAGCACACCGACCGACTCG
>NZ_JANPEO010000304.1:0-5557 GCF_031422975.1 Nocardioides sp.
CTCGCCGACGGAGACGTCGTCATCGAAGGTCGTCGTCGTCTCGGCGTGCAGCCGCGCGAGGCCAGCCGCGGAGAGGACACCGGAGGAAGCCAGCTCGGCGACGTCGAACGGCACCCCCATCAGCGACCGCGGCATCGGCCGCAGCTCGCCGCGCGAGAAGATGCGCGAGGTCGCCGTGGTCGGGTGCACCAGCTCGAGACCGAGCTCGCGCGCCAGCGCCACGCCCTCGGGCCGGCGGTTGAGCATCGCCTCGGCGCCCACGTCGACGCTGACTCCGGCGACGGAGCCCAGGCGGAGCTTGCCTCCGATGTGCGCAGACCCCTCGAGGACCAGCACGTCGTGGGTGGTCGCCAGATCACGGGCGGCGGTCAGGCCGGCGATCCCTGCCCCGACCACCACGACGTCGTACTTCACGCGGCCACTGTGGCACGAGCCCCCGACGTGGCCCCGTCACGGTTCGGTCACGGCAGCCCCGAGCAGGGAACCGGCGGCCGGCCCGACCGCGTCCGACGCCCATGACCACACTCACCCGGCTCCACCTGCGCGGCCGCCGCACCGCTGGCCTGCTCGCGGCCCTGACCATGACTGCCGCCGCCCTGGCCGCCTGCTCGTCCGCCAACGACGACGGCGCGTCGCGGGGCTCCGACGCGGGCGCTCAGTCGGAGGTTGCCGCGAATGACGGGACCGCCGGTTCCGTGGGTGGCGGCGATGCGGTCGGTGACGCCAGCGGGAGCGCTCCCGAGATGGACACGTCCTTCTCCGGCAAGGCCGATGACGGCTCGACGTCCGACCCGGCCCTGCGGCCGCCTGCCAGCGAGCGGCGCATCGTGTCCACCGGCACCGTCTCGCTGGTCAGCGACGACGTCGCCGAGGCCCGCCGCGAGGCCCAGCGGATCGTCGATGCCCAACACGGCACGATCACCCAGGAGAACACCGAGACCGACGACGAGGGCGTTGCGACGTACTCCCGGCTCGTGATCCGGGTGCCGTCGAGCTCGTTCGCGGTGACGATGTCGGCGCTGGAGAAGGCCGCAGAGCTGCGACAGTCGCAGGTGTCGAGCGAGGACGTCACCACGCAGGTGATCGACACCGACGTCCGCGTGCGCGCCCAGGAAGGCAGCCTGCGCCGGGTGGAGCAGCTTCTCGCGCGGGCCCGCTCGCTCAAGGACATCATCTGGATCGAGTCGCAGCTGACGAACCGCCAGGCCGAGCTCGACTCGCTCAAGTCGCAGCAGGCCTGGCTCTCGGACCAGACGAGCGAATCGACGATCACCATCGACATCGAGCGCAAGCACGCCTCCGAGGCAGACAAGCCGGACACCGATGACGCCGGCTTCCTCACGGGCCTCAAGGGCGGCATGAAGGCATTGGGCGAGTTCTCCTCGGCGATGGCCACCATCGCGGGCGCTCTGCTGCCCTTCGCCGCAGTGCTGGCGGTCTTCGGGGTGCCCGTGTGGTTGCTCGTACGCCGCAGCGCCCGTCGTCGCACGCCGAAGCAGCCCGCGACGTCGTGACGTCAGGTTCTCCCGCGAGGCCGTGACCGCCTATGGTCGGTGCCATGGAATCTGACCTCCACGGAGGCACCCGGATCGCCGTCCTGATCGACGCCGACAACACGTCGCCCAAGTATGCCGAGGCATTGCTGGAAGAGGTGGCGAAGTACGGCACGCCCACGATCAAGCGGGCGTACGGCGACTTCTCCTCCCAGCGCCTGTCCGGCTGGACCCGCGAGCTGAATGCCCGGGCCATCCGGTCCATGCACCAGATCGCCTTCACCACCGGCAAGAACTCCACCGACTCGGCGCTGATCATCGACGCCATGGACCTGCTCTATGCCGACAACGTCGAGGCGTTCGCGATCGTCAGCAGCGACAGCGACTTCACCAGCCTGGCGTTGCGGCTGCGCGAGTCCGGCAAGAAGGTCTACGGCCTGGGCCGCAAGACCACGCCGTCGTCGCTGCAGAATGCCTGCGACCGGTTCATCGCCCTCGAGGTGTTGATGACCGAGACCCAGGACGAGGAGCCCGAGGACAAGTCGGGAGAGGAGAAGGAGGTCCAGGACGCACCTTCGCTCAACCTGCAGAGCGCACTCACCAAGGCCGTCAACGCCGTGGCCGATGAGGAGGGCTGGGTCACGGTCTCCCAGATCGGCAACCACCTCACCCGCACCCACGCGTCGTTCGACCCGCGCAACTTCGGGCACAGCAAGCTGACCGCGCTCCTGCAGGCGCAGCCCTACCTCGAGACCCGCGGCGACGCCAAGCGTCTCGAAGTGCGGCTCAAGGCGCCTCGCAAGACCGCAGCCGAGAAGCCGCCGGCCGCGAAGAAGGCGCCGGCCGCCGCGAAGAAGGTAGCCGCGAAGAAGGCGCCAGCAAAGACTCCCGAGCAGGAGCCGGCCGAGGTTCCCACCGTGAAGGTCACCACGCGGACGCGCCCTGCCAGGAACGTCACGCCGACGGCGTGATCGGGGCGTCGGCCGTCCCGTTGGACTAGATCGGGTAGGCCTGCACGAACTCGGTCAGCGCCTTGAGCTGGCCGGGGTCGGTCGAGGGGATCACGCCGTGGCCCAGGTTGAAGATGTGGCCCCTGGCGGCCCTGCCGGCGTCGATGATGTCGGCGGCGCGGGCGGTCATCACGTCCGTGGGTGCGAAGACGAGCGTCGGATCGAGGTTGCCCTGGACGACACGGTCCCCGACCCGGGCGATGCCGTCTGCCAGTGGCGTACGCCAGTCGATCCCGACGACGTCGGCGCCGGCCTCGGCCATCAGCCCCAGCAGGTTGGTGGTGCCGACCCCGAAGTGGATGCGGGGAACGCCGAGCTCGCCGGCCGAGGCCAGCACCCGCGCCGAGTGCGCCATGACGTGCTCGGCGTAGTCGCCCGGCGTGAGCGCTCCGGCCCACGAGTCGAAGAGCTGTACGGCGCTGGCGCCGGCCTCGACCTGGATGCGGAGGTAGTCGGCGGCGATGCCGGCGATCTTGCGCATCAGCGCGTCCCAGACCTCGGGGGCGCTGAACATCATCGCCTTCGTCTTCGCCTGCTCCTTCGACGGTCCGCCCTCGACGAGATAGGACGCCACCGTGAACGGCGCGCCTGCGAAGCCGATGAGCGGCGTGGCGCCGAGCTCGGCGACGAGCTGCTGCACCGCCCGCGTGATGAAGGGGACGTGCTCGGGGGTGAGGTCCGAGATCGCCTCGACGTCCGCGAGGGTGCGCACCGGCGAGGCGACGACCGGCCCGATGCCCGCCACGATGTCGAGTTCGACGCCCACCGCCTTGAGCGGCAGCACGATGTCGGAGAAGAAGATGGCCGCGTCGACGCCGTAGCGGCGCACCGGCTGCAGGGTGATCTCGGTGACGAGGTCCGCGTCCATGCAGGACTCCAGCATGCCGACGCCCTCGCGGATCTTGAGGTACTCCGGCAACGACCGACCGGCCTGTCGCATGAACCACACCGGGGTGTGGCTGGGAGTCTCGCCCCGGGCCGCGGCGAGGAACGCACTGGTGGCGAGCGGACTGTCGGTGGAGGCTGTCACGGTGCGAATCTTCGCAGGTGGGGCGGCGTGGCGGCACATCGCCATCAGCCGCCACTGTCCTACTGTGGGCCCATGGTGGCGCGTCATGAGACGCACTCGGAGTCGAGTGCTGGCCCCGCGGACTTCCGCGCGGCAGTCGCCAGCATGCGCGCAGCCGCCCTGCGACCCGAGGTCTTCTGCGAGGAGATGCCGGCGCCGCAGCGCATTGCGCCCTACTCCTCCGCTCTCTCCGCCGACGTCACCGTCGATGACGTCGACCTCGGCACGGGCCGCATCATCCTGCTCCACGACCCCGCCGGCAACGAGGCCTGGAACGGGACGTTCCGGTGCGTCGTCTACGCCCGCGCCGACATCGACCCCGACCTGATCTCCGACCCGATGCTCGCAGCGGTCGGCTGGTCCTGGCTGAGCGAGGCCCTCGACGCCCACGGCGCGGCGTACGCGGAGATGTCGGGCACCGTCACGAGCGTGGCGACCGAGAGCTTCGGCGGCATGGCCGACGAGGAGGGCACCGCGCAGATCGAGGTGCGAGCCTCCTGGACTCCCGTGCTCACCGACGAAGACCAACCGCTCGACCTGGGTCCGCACGTCGAGGCGTGGGCCGAGCTGCTGTGCACGTCGGCCGGCCTGCCGCCGGTGCCCGAAGGCGTCACGTCGATCCCGAGCCGGCGCGGTCAGCGCGGCTCGTGACGATGGACGAGGCGCTCACCGAGGATCCCGGGCCCGCTGACGAGTCGCCCGAGGAGGCGCCCGAGGTCGTCGAGCCCGAACTCGCACCACTGTTGACCCTGCGCGACGGACTGCCCCACGTCGTGGAGACCGACGAAGCCCTTGCTGCGGCGTGTGCCGCGCTGGGGGCGGCCAGCGGGCCGGTCGCGATCGATGCCGAGCGCGCCTCGGGCTACCGCTACTCCGCTCGCGCCTATCTCATCCAGCTCCGGCGCGAGGGCGCGGGCACCTGGCTGGTCGACCCGATCGCCTTCGACAACCTCGCGCCGCTGCAAGATGCGCTGGCCGGCACCGAGTGGATCCTGCACGCGGCCACCCAGGACCTGGTGTGCCTGCGCGAGGTGGGCCTCACACCGGCGTCGCTCTTCGACACCGAGCTCGCCGGACGGTTGCTGGGCTATCCGCGCGTCGGGTTGGCCACGCTGGTCGAGACCCTGCTGGGTCAGCGCATGCGCAAGGAGCACTCCGCTGCCGACTGGTCGACCAGACCGCTCCCCAAGCCGTGGCTCGACTACGCCGCCCTGGACGTCGAGGTGCTCCTCGAGCTGCGGGAGCTGATGGTCGCCGAGCTCGAGAAGACCGGCAAGACCTCGTGGGCGCGGCAGGAGTTCGACCACCTGCTCGACTTCGAGCCGACGGTGCGACAAGACGCCTGGCGTCGTACGTCCGGCGTGCATCGGCTCCGCAGCCGCCGCTCGCTGGCCGCCGCCAAGGCCCTGTGGGAGGCGCGCGACGACATCGCCGAGCGTCGCGATGTGACGCCGGGACGGATCATCCCCGACGCTGCCATCGTTGCCGCCGCCACCGCGCTGCCGGCCGATCGGGCGGCATTGATGAGCACTCCGGGCTTCCACGGCCGCGGCGCCGAACGCTACTCCCGCACGTGGGTCTCGACGATGGCCGCCGTCCACGACCTGGCCGAGGAGGACCTGCCGACCCGCTCCCCCCGGGTCGACGGCCCGCCGCACCCGCGCCTGTGGGCCGAGCGTGACATCGTCGCCGACCGCCGGTTCAAGGCGGCTCGCGCGTCGATGCTCACCCTCGCCGAAGAGCACCATCTGCCGGTCGAGAACCTCCTCACCCCCGACTACGTACGCCGCGCCATGTGGTCGCCGCCCGCCACCCGCGAACCGGCAGACCTCGCCGACGCGCTGCGCGCCCAGCTCACGGCGTACGGCGCCCGGCCCTGGCAGGTCCTGCTCGTCACCGGCGCCCTCACCGGCGCCGTGCTTGCCGGGGACGCCGAGCCGGCGACGCCGGCAGCGGAGGCGGACGCCGCCGCCGGTCTCGACGCC
>NZ_JANPEO010000305.1:0-2367 GCF_031422975.1 Nocardioides sp.
GAGTTCGGCAAGCACAGCACCCAGCTCGGTGTCACCCAGCTGGCCCGTCGTGTCGGCGTCGGCAAGACCACCGCTCATCGCGTCATCTGGACCCTGGTCGAGGAAGGCCTGCTCGAGAAGGTCGAGGAGACGGGGCTGTTCCGGCTGACCACGACGATGCGATCCCTCGGAGCCAGTGCCGAGACGGCCCAACGGCTGCACGAAGCCGCGACGATCCCTCTCGACCAGTTGCGCACGAAGACGCCCGGCACGTTGCACATCGCCATCCTCGATGGCCTCGACGTGCTGTACGTCGAGCGACGCGAAGGGCGAGGGGCCATCCCGGTCTTCCGCGCGGTCGGCAGCCGCAACGCTGCCCACGCGACGTCGAGCGGCAAGGTGCTGCTGGCGTTCTTGCCGGATGACCACCAGAAGCGCCTCGTGCAGGGCATGCGTCTGTCGCCCAAGACGCCGCGCACGATCACCTCGCGGGCGGACTTTCTCTCCGAGTTGACGCGGGTCCGCCGCCAGGGCTTTGCGGAGAACCGCGGCGAGTCCCAGCCGGGCATGTGCTCGATCGACGCACCGATCCGCGATCCGCTCGGTCAGGTCGTGGCATCCGTGTCAGTCGCGGAGTACGTCGAAGACGTGGAGCGCGGCCTGCGCCACCTTGCGGGCCCCGTTGTCGAGACAGCGGTGCGCATCTCCTCCGGACTGGGGTGGACCCAGTGACCGGCAGCTGGGAGCGGATCTGTCGTGTCGACGAGGTCCTCTCCGACCGACCGGTCGGCAAGGTCGTCGGGGACTCCGGTCAAGACCGGGACCGGGTCTGTGTCGCGATGACGAACGAGGGAGAACACGTCGCACTGCTCGACCGCTGTCCTCACCGCGACATCGCCCTCTCGGGCGGGATCGTGAAACAGGGAACGCTGGTCTGCCCCGGCCATTTCTGGCGCTTCGATCTCTCGACGGGCGAACGCACTGACCAGTCGGAGACCGGCGCGGTGGTCTATCCGACCCGCGTCGTCGACGGATGGGTGGAGGCAATGCTGCCGCCGGTGCAGCCACACCAGTCGATGCGCGAGCGGCTGCTGGCACAGGCTCGAGCAAATCGGCTTGGCGTGCCGGAGACGGCCGCCCAGAGTCCCGAGATCGGCGACAACGTCACCGTCGCCGGTATCCGCACCAACTATCACGACCTGGGCTCAGGACCCCCCGTCGTCCTCATCCACGGCTCAGGTCCGGGCGTCAGCGCGTGGGCCAACTGGCGCCTGACGCTCCCCGCACTCGTCGCCGAGAATTTCCGTGTGATCGCGCCCGACGTCCTGGGCTTCGGCTACACCGACCGCCCACCCGCCGCCCGCTACGACCTCGGCGCCTGGACCGACCACCTCGTCGGCTTCCTCGACGCGCTCGAACTGGAGCGCGTCTCGCTGGTGGGCAACAGTTTCGGCGGCGCCCTCGCCCTCAGCCTCGCCACCCGACACCCCGAGCGAGTCGAACGGTTGGTGCTGATGGGCAGCGTCGGGGTGTCGTTCCCCATCACGGCCGGGCTCGACCGGGTCTGGGGATTCGAGCCGTCGCTGGCAAACATGCGGGCCCTTCTCGACGTCTTCGCCCACGATCACACTCTGGTCAACGATGACCTCGCCGGGCTGCGACTGGCCGCCGCAACTCGTCCAGGCGTCCAGGACGCGTACGCCGCGATGTTCCCTGCTCCACGTCAGGCCAGCCTCGACGCCATGACGATCGAGGAGGACCTCGTCCGCGCGATCGGGCACCCGACCCTGGTCGTCCACGGACGCGAAGACCGCGTCATCCCGCTGGCCACCTCCCTACACCTGCACGAGTTGATCCAGGACTCCCAGCTGCACGTCTTCGGCCAGTGCGGGCACTGGGTCCAGATCGAACACGCGCCAGACTTCAACCGTCTGCTCGCGGACTTCCTCGGATCGCGCCGGTGACCGACAGGGCCTATCGCACAGCCAAGGATTCGAACCGCTGTCCTCCCGATCAGGAGACGGCCTGCGACCACGAATGCGATCGGGGCAACGGGGGCTTGGGGCGATACCTCTGACTTTGTCGGCAACGCGTTCCGGTTCGAGCCGTCCGACGACCGAGGGATGAGATATCGAAATGAAGATTCTGGTCACGAGAGTCAGCTTGTGCCTACTGCAGTCCGCTGGTGTCCTCTCGTGTCTCAATCTCGAATTGTGGCGGCTGTTGACGCGACTCCAGTTGGGGCGCATCGTTGATGGATGACGTCGCTTGCTGGCACGGTTCGCTGCTGCCTCGCGGGGAGCCAGACGTCGATCGCGGGGACCACTACGGTGCCGTCGGCCACGCGGCACCGTCGCTGGCGATCTCACGGTGCCGAGGGCCCCTCGG
>NZ_JANPEO010000306.1:0-13167 GCF_031422975.1 Nocardioides sp.
ATCCGCTGGCACGTCGTCGCCGCAGGCGGCGGACAACGCGGCCTCGCCGGCTCGGACCGTGACCGTGATGACCCGAAACCTCTATCTCGGGGCCGACCTCGGTCCGATTCTCGCTGCCCTGGGCAGCGGCAACAACAACGCCATCGTCGGCGCCGCAACGCGGACCTGGGACGCGGTGCAGGCCACCGCGCCCGAGGAGCGGATGGCTGCGATCGCGGACGAGATCGTGGCGGCAGATCCCGAGGTGATCGGTCTCCAGGAGGTCACGACCTGGACGACCTTCTCCTTCAACCCCCTGACCGGCGCGGTGAGCAACCCCGTCGTCGCCTACGACTTCCTGGGTCTGCTGCTCGCCGAGCTGGCCGAGCGCGGTGCCGACTACCGTGAGCTTCCCGCAGCCACGGCACACAACTTCAGCTCGCCACCGATCCCGATCCTGGCTGGCGCTGCCTTCCCGACCAGGGCGGTGCGCCTCGCCGACCGTGACGTGATCCTGGCCCGCGGCGACGTGACGGCGACGAACGTCCGCAGCGGCACCTACGCGAACATCGTCAGCTTCCCGTTCGGCGGATCCACGCTGCCCGTCGCCCGCGGGTGGGGCTCGGCCGACGTGCGAGTCCAGCGAGCAACCTTCAGATTCGTGAACTCCCATCTGGAGGCGTTCGGCATCCCGGGGGTCGACGCCGAGCAGGTGCGCGTGGCCCAGGTCGGCGAGCTGCTCGCGGCACAGGACGTCAACGCCGCCCAGTCCGGAGAGCAACCGGTGGTCTACGTCGGGGACTACAACTCGCGAGCGCCGGATGGACTGGCCTACGTCCGGCTGCTGGCTGCGGTGGGCGACGACGCGTGGACCCGCGGTCACCCCCACGACTCGGGTGAGACCTGCTGTTTCGACGCGGCCCTCCGGGATCCGACGAATCCGCTCACCAGCCGCATCGACGTCGTCCTGCACAGCCACGAGATCAAGGCGTCGCGGGCGACCCTCGTCGGTGACCAGGTCGGGGACATGACCGCCTCGGGCCTGTGGCCCTCCGACCACGCGGGTGTCGTCGCCAGGCTGGTGGTCCCTGCCAGGCGCTAGAAGCCCGCGCGTCGTGGGAACCACCTCAAGGCTGAGGGCCCCTAGAGGCCGAGGTCGCGTGCCGCTGCCCGGACCGTCGCTGCCGATGCGGTCAACAGGTCCCTCTCCAGGGTGCTCAACGGTGTCGCCAGCACGCCTTCGATCCCTGACCGCCCGACGATGGACGGCATCGACAGACACACGCCGGACAACCCGTGCACCCCGTCCAGCAGGGAGGTCACCGGCAGCACCCGATGCTCGTCGTTGAGGACAGCCTCGAGGATCCGCGACACGGCGAGGCCGATCGCGAGGCTGGTGGCGCCCTTGCCGGCAATGATCTCGTACGCCGAGGTGACCACCCGGCTGTGGATGCGCGCCCGTGCCTCCGCGTCCAGGGGGCGAAGGCCCTCCGCCCCCCAGTCCTGGACGGGCACTCCGCCGATCGTGGCGGTGGACCACAGCGGCACCTCGGAGTCGCCGTGCTCGCCGGCGATGTAGGCGTGCACGTTCTGCACGGCCACGCGGGTGTGCTCGGCGATGAGGAAACGCAGCCGGGAGGAGTCCAGGACGGTGCCCGAGCCGAAGACCCGGTTCGTCGGCAACCCGGAGAACTGCAGGGCGGCATACGTCACCACATCGACGGGGTTGGTCACCAGCAGCAGGAGGGCGTGGGGGGCCAGGCCGACCAGGGCGGGGACGAGGTCGCGGCACATCGCGACGTTGGCGGCGGCCAGGTCGAGGCGTGTCTGGCCCGGGTGCTGCTTGGCTCCGGCCGTGATCACGATGACGTCCGCGTCGGCGCACACCTCGAGGTCGTCGCTGCCGATGATCTCGGCCATCGGGGTGAACTGCATCCCGTGGTTCAGGTCGAGCACCTCGGCCCGCACCTTGTCGGCGTTCAGGTCGAAGAGCGCCAGTTGTCGGCACACCCCGCGGATCTGGGCGGCGTAGGCGATGGCCGTGCCCACGGCCCCTGCGCCGACGATCGCCACCTTTGACATCTCGTGCCTACCAGCCGCGCTCGAGCCACTCGGCGAGGTGCGGTCGCTCGGCGCCGAGGGTCGAGTCGCCACCGTGACCCGGGTAGAACCAGACGTCGTCGGCGTACACGTCGAAGATCTTTCTCGACACCTCGGTGATCAGGGACTCGAACGCCGCCGCGTCGCCGAAGGTGTTGCCGACCCCACCGGGGAACAGCGAATCGCCGGTGAAGAGGTGCCCCTGGCCGTCGGAGCCTGCCCAGAAGAGCGCGATCGAACCGGGCGTGTGGCCGGCCAGCGCGATCACCGTGAGGTCGCAGGTGCCCACGGCGATCCGGTCACCGTGCGTCACGGTCCGGTCGACGGCGACACCGGTCTGCTCGGTGATGGACGCGGCGTCGGGCTCGCCCGCCACGACCGTCGCGCCGGTCGCGGCCACGACCTCGGCAAGAGCGCGGTGGTGGTCCCAGTGCTGGTGCGTCGTGACGACGGCGGTGAGCGAACGGTCACCGATCAGGGACAGCAGCGTCGGCGCGTCGTAGGCCGCATCGATGAGCACGAGCTCGTCGGTCTCCGTGCACTGCAGGAGGTAGGCGTTGTTGGACATCTTCGGGTCGACGGCCAGCTTGGTGATCGTCAGGCAACCGGCCTGCCGGGTCTGCGCGGGACCTCCGGGCGTGACTGCTCCGGTGTAGCTCACCATGCCGGCACCTCCGGAAGCTCGTCGCGGTCGGCCGTCAGCCTGCCACCGTCGCCGCGACCGGTGAGCCACCAGGCCAGCTCGTGGGACTCGCCGGTGACAGTGGTGACCGGCTCGCCGTCGCCGTACTCCCACGTCTGCGCCAGGTCGCGGGCGAGCACCCGGAACGGGGTGGCCCAGTCGCGTTTGCGCATGGAGTCGATGACGACCGTGGAGAAGGCGGGCGACCAGTCGGCCGCGGTGTAGCCCACCCCGAGGTCGGCGTGGTGGATCTCGACCTCGCGCAGGCGCATCAGCACCGATGAGCGGGCGGTGAACGCGCGCTGGCCGGGCGTGCGGTCGACCGTGACCCCCCACCTGTCCTCGGGCAGGTCGGAGACCTCGCGGTCGAAGAGCGTGGTCGAGGCCAGCAGCCGTGCCCGGATCTCGCTCGGCGCGGACACGCCCAGCTCGGCGATGTCCGCGTCCCGGGCCTCCGGTGAGGCATACATGGGGGTGCCGGTGCCCGAGGTGACGCCGTTGAGAGCGCCGGCCAGCCCCTCGCCGTTGAGGGCCACGTGTGCGAGGACGTGGCCCACCGTCCAGTCCGGGAGGAGAGATGGCGTGGCGAAGACGGAGTCGTCGAGCCGGTCGACGGTGAGCACCAGGCGCTGGTTGGCGGCGGCCAGGAGTTCGAGCTGGGTCGCTGGACCCGCGGAGTCGGTCATGCAGCCATTCAACACACATCCGGGGCGTCATGTGGAGCCCCGTAGGATCGGGCACTGACCGCGTGGCGGGTTGCAACATGGAGCCGCGTGACGAACACTTGTTCGAACCTACTCCTCTGTACAGACCTCAAGGACGACCGTGATCGACCAGCTCATCATCCGGGGCGCCCGGGAGCACAACCTCAAGGACGTCTCGCTCGATCTGCCGCGCGACGCGCTGATCGTCTTCACCGGCCTGTCCGGCTCCGGCAAGTCGAGCCTCGCCTTCGACACGATCTTCGCCGAGGGCCAGCGCCGCTACGTGGAGTCGCTGTCGGCGTACGCCCGGCAGTTCCTCGGCCAGATGGACAAGCCCGACGTCGACTTCATCGAAGGCCTCTCGCCCGCGGTCAGCATCGACCAGAAGTCCACGAGCAAGAACCCGCGCTCGACCGTCGGCACCATCACCGAGGTCTACGACTACCTCCGCCTCCTCTACGCCCGTGCCGGTCGCGCCCACTGCCCCGTGTGTGGCTCCCCGATCGAGCGCCAGACCCCTCAGCAGATCGTCGACAAGATCCTCTCGCTCGACGAGGGAGCCCGTTTCCAGGTCCTCGCCCCGGTGATCCGCGGCCGCAAGGGTGAGTTCGTCGACCTGTTCCGCACGCTCCAGACGCAGGGCTTCTCCCGGGCACGAGTCAACGGCGAGACGCACGGGCTGGATGATCCGCCCAAGCTCGACAAGCAGAAGAAGCACACCATCGAGGTCGTCGTCGACCGGCTCGCGGTCAAGGCGAGCTCGAAGCGCCGGCTCACCGACTCCGTGGAGACGGCGCTCAACCTCGCCGGCGGCCTCGTGCTGATCGACTTCGTCGACCTCGATGCCTCGGACCCGGGCCGGGAGCTCAGGTTCTCCGAGCGGATGGCGTGCCCCAACGAGCACACCATCGACACCGACGAGCTCGAGCCGCGGTCGTTCTCCTTCAACTCGCCGTTCGGAGCCTGCCCGAAGTGCAGCGGCCTCGGCACGCGCATGGAGGTCGACCCGGAGCTCGTCGTGCCGGACCAGGGCGCGACGCTGGGTGAGGGCGCCATCCAGCCGTGGAGCCACGCGCACGTCGCCGACTACTTCCTCCGCCTGATGAACGCCCTGGGTGAGGAGCTCGGCTTCGACCTCAACACCCCGTGGGACCAGCTCACTCCGCACGCGCGCACGTCCATCCTCGAGGGCCACAAGACCAAGGTCCATGTGGTCACCACCAACCGCTACGGCCGCCAGCGCGCCTACTACGCGGCGTTCGAGGGGGTCCGTCCCTACATCGAGCGCCGGCACAAGGAGGCGGAGTCCGACACCAGCCGCGAGCGCTTCGAGGGCTTCATGCGCGAGGTGCCGTGCCCGACCTGCAACGGCAGCCGGCTCAAGCCCGTCTCGATGGCCGTGACGCTCGGGGCCCGGGCCGACGGCGGCAAGAACATCGCCGAGGTCTGCGCGATGCCGATCAACGAGACGGCCGAGTACCTCCGCAACCTCGACCTGTCGGTGCGCGAGAAGCAGATCGGTGAGCGGGTCCTCAAGGAGATCCAGGAGCGGCTCAACTTCCTCCTCGACGTCGGTCTCGACTACCTCTCGCTCAACCGCCCGTCGGGTTCGCTCTCGGGCGGCGAGGCGCAGCGCATCCGGCTGGCCACGCAGATCGGTGCCGGGTTGGTGGGCGTCCTCTACGTCCTCGACGAGCCGTCGATCGGCCTGCACCAGCGCGACAACCACCGACTGATCGAGACCCTGGTCCGGCTCAAGGACCTCGGCAACACCCTGATCGTGGTCGAGCACGACGAGGAGACGATCCGCACCGCCGACTGGGTCGTCGACATCGGCCCGGGCGCCGGCGAGCACGGGGGCCAGGTGGTCCACTCCGGCTCCGTGCAGGGGCTGCTCGACCACCCCGACTCGATGACCGGGCAGTACCTCAGCGGTCGCCGCGAGATCCCCGTCCCGTTGGTACGCCGACCGCGGACCCTCGGCCGGGAGCTGACCGTGCACGGCGCCAGGGAGCACAACCTGCGCGACCTCGACGTGAGCTTCCCGCTCGGCGTCTTCTGCGCGGTGACGGGTGTGTCCGGGTCGGGCAAGTCGACGCTGGTCAACGACATCCTCTACACCTCGCTGGCCAAGCAGATCTACAACGCCCGTACGGTCCCGGGCCGGCACACCAGGATCACCGGGCTCGAACACGTCGACAAGGTCATCCACGTCGACCAGTCGCCGATCGGGCGCACTCCGCGGTCCAACCCTGCGACGTACACCGGAGTCTTCGACCACGTCCGCAAGCTCTTCGCCTCGACCCCCGAGGCCAAGATGCGCGGCTATCTCCAGGGCCGGTTCTCGTTCAACGTCAAGGGCGGGCGCTGCGAGGCCTGCTCGGGCGACGGCACGATCAAGATCGAGATGAACTTCCTGCCCGACGTCTATGTCCCGTGCGAGGTCTGCCACGGTGCCCGCTACAACCGCGAGACGCTCGAGGTGCACTACAAGGGCAAGACCATCGCCGAGGTCCTCGACATGCCGATCGAGGAGGCGGCCGACTTCTTCGCCGCCGTGCCCGCGATCTCCAGGCACATGGTGACGCTGTGCGAGGTCGGGCTGGGCTATGTGCGGCTCGGTCAGCCGGCCACGACGCTCTCGGGCGGCGAGGCCCAGCGGGTCAAGCTGTCGAGCGAGCTGCAGAAGCGCTCGACCGGCCGCACCGTCTACGTCCTCGACGAGCCGACCACCGGCCTGCACTTCGAGGACATCCGCAAGCTGTTGCTCGTGCTCGGGCGTCTCGTCGACCAGGGCAACACCGTGCTGGTCATCGAGCACAACCTCGACGTGATCAAGACCGCCGACTGGGTCGTCGACATGGGCCCCGAGGGCGGCTCGCGCGGCGGGCTGGTCGTGGCCGAGGGCACCCCCGAGGACGTGGCAGCCCACCCGGACAGTCACACCGGGACCTACCTCGCGCCGCTCCTCGAAGGACGCGGCGCCAAGCAGCCGAAGGGCAAGGTCAAGCCGGTCGAGGTGACGCGGCCGATCACCAAGGCGGCCGCCAAGAAGGCGGCGACCGCTGAGAGGGCCGCCAAGAAGGCAGCCGCTGCGAAGGCGTCCCCGACGAGGACCGTGGCCAAGAAGGCGGCGGCCAAGCGGACCACGACGAAGAAGTCGGCTACGGCCTAGGACGTATTCTGCGCTCATGACTTCCGGACTCAACCGACGCCACGTCATCGGCGGTGCCACGGCGGCTGCCGTCGGCCTTCCCCTGCTGGCTGCGTGCGGCAGTGACACTGCCGACTCAGCGACGGACCCGGCCTCCGACCCGACGACCTCGTCGTCCTCGAGCGAAGCTGGGCAGACCCCGGCCACGGTCGGCGTCCTGGCCGCCACGGGTGACGTCCCGGTCGGCGGCTGCACCGTCTTCGATGACGAGAAGGTCGTGGTGACCCAGCCGAGCGAGGGCGACTTCAGGGCCTTCACCTCGATCTGCTCGCATCAGGGCTGCTCCGTGAGCGCCAGCACCGACGGCGTGATCCCGTGCCGCTGTCACGGCAGCGAGTTCTCGCTCGAGGACGGGTCGGTCGTCCAGGGCCCGGCGACGGCACCGCTCTCCGAGGTCGCGATCACGGTCGACGGGGGCAGCATCACCCTGGCGTGAGCCCGTCCTTGGCCCGTCCTTGGCCCGTCGTGAGCTCCTCCTGGGCTCCCGGGGGGAGGGCGGCCCGGGGGCCCATGGGGGCCGAGGCTGTCGGTGCCGCCTCGTAGAGTTGGGTCGTGCCGTCCCCCGCGAGTTATCGACCCGAACCTGGATCGATCCCCACCCAGCCGGGCGTCTACCGGTTCCGCGACGGCAAGGGCCGGGTCATCTACGTCGGCAAGGCCAAGAGCCTGCGGCCGCGCCTGTCGTCCTACTTCCAGGACATCGGGGGCCTGCACCCGCGCACGGCCTCGATGGTCACCAGCGCGTCGAGCGTCGAGTGGACGGTGGTCAAGACCGAGGTCGAGGCCCTCCAGCTCGAGTACAGCTGGATCAAGGAGTTCGACCCGCGCTTCAACGTGAAGTACCGCGACGACAAGTCCTATCCCTGGCTGGCCGTCACGGTCGGCGACGAGTTCCCGCGGGTGATGGTCGGGCGCGGCGCCAAGCGCAAGGGCACCCGCTACTTCGGTCCCTACGGCCATGCCTGGGCGATCCGCGAGACGGTCGACCTGTTGTTGCGGGTCTTCCCGATGCGTTCGTGCAGCAACGGTGTCTTCAAGCGCTCCAACCAGATCGGGCGACCGTGTCTCCTGGGCTACATCGACAAGTGCGCGGCCCCCTGCGTCGGCAACGTCACCGCCGAGCAGCACCGCGACATCGTCGACGACTTCTGCGACTTCATGGCCGGCAACACCGCGGCCTTCGTCAAGCGCATCGAGAAGGAGATGTATGTCGCCTCGGAGGCCCTCGACTTCGAGAAGGCCGCGCGGCTGCGAGATGACCTCGGTGCCCTGACCAAGGCGCTGGAGAAGCAGGCGGTGGTGCTCGCCGACGGCACCGACGCCGACGTCATCGCGCTCGCCGAGGACCCGCTCGAGGTCGCCGTACAGATCTTCCATGTCCGCGGCGGCCGCATCCGGGGCCAGCGCGGCTGGGTCGCCGACCGCACCGACGACGGCGGCACACCCGAGCTCGTCCAGGACTTCCTCCTCCAGCTGTACGGCGACGAGGCCGACGCCATCCCGCGCGAGGTGCTCGTCCCGGCGCTGCCCCCCGACGCCGGCGTGCTGGAGGAGCTCCTCAGCGACCTGCGGGGGAGCCGGGTCGTGATCCGGGTGCCGCAGCGGGGCGCGAAGCTGGCGCTGCAGCAGACGGTGGCCAACAACGCCGGCCAGTCGCTGGTGCTGCACAAGACCCGGCGGGCCAGCGACCTCACCACCCGCAACCGGGCGCTCGAGGAGATCCAGCAGGCGCTGTCCCTCGACGAGGTGCCGCTGCGGATCGAGTGCTACGACGTCTCCAACCTCCAGGGCACCGAGGTCGTCGCCTCGATGGTGGTGTTCGAGGACGGGCTGCCGCGCAAGGGCGAATACCGCCGGTTCGTGATCAAGCCGCAGCCGGGGGAGACCACGGTCGGGCAGAACGACGTCGCCCACATGCACCAGGTGATCACCCGACGGTTCCGCAGGCTGCTGGACGAGCAGGCCAGGTCCGCGGCCGTGAGCACCGAGAGCGGCCCGATGCTGGTCGACCCCGAGACCGGGCGCCCGAGGAAGTTCGCCTACGCGCCCGGCCTGGTCGTCGTCGACGGTGGTCCGCCCCAGGTCGCTGCGGCGCAGCAGGCGCTCACCGAGCTCGGCATCACCGACATCCCTGTGTGCGGACTGGCCAAGCGACTGGAGGAGGTGTGGCTGCCGGCGGAGGAGGACCCCGTCATCCTGGCGCGCACCAGCGAGGGCCTGTACCTCCTGCAGCGGGTCCGCGACGAGGCCCACCGGTTCGCGATCACCCATCATCGCTCACGCCGCTCCAAGTCCATGGTGGAGAGCCTGCTCGACGACGTGCCGGGCCTGGGTGAAGTGCGCCGCAAGACCCTGCTCAAGCACTTCGGCTCGCTCAAGAAGCTGCGCCTCGCGGATGCTGGCGAGATCGCCCTGGTGCCCGGCATCGGCCCCCGCACGGCCGAGGCGATCAAGGCGGCCGTCGCGAGCGCCGACTCGACCCGCAAGAATGCCGATACCACCACCTCGCCGACCCCGGCTGTGCACCTCAACACAGCGACCGGCGAGATCATCGAGGAGGACTGATGGAGCCGACAGCCGCCGAGCTCGTCATCGTCACCGGCATGACCGGCGCCGGCCGCAGCACCGCAGCGAAGGAGCTGGAGGACCTCGGGTTCTTCGTGGTCGACAACCTCCCGCCGACCCTGGTGCGCGACGTCGTCCGCCTCGTGGACGACTCGCGTGGCGTGTCCCAGCCGATCGCCGTGGTCGTGGACGTGCGGTCCGGCTCGTTCTTCGACTCGCTCCAGGCCAACCGGCACCAGGGCGTGACCGGTCGGCCGACGACGCTGTTGTTCCTCGAGGCGACCGACGACGTCCTCGTACGCCGCCAGGAGGCCGCTCGTCGTCCGCACCCGCTGCAGGGGAGCGGTCGACTGCTGCACGGTCTCCAGCGTGAACGTGAGGTCCTCGCCGAGGTCCGCGGCGACGCCGATGTCGTCATCGACACCACCAACTTCAACGTCCACCAGCTCACCGACCGCATCGCCGAGCAGTTCGGCACCCCGGAGTCGACAGCTCTCAAGGTCACCGTCATCTCGTTCGGCTTCAAGTACGGCATCCCGGTCGACGCCGACTACGTGGCCGACATGCGCTTCCTGCCCAACCCCTACTGGGTGCCGGAGCTGCGTCCGCGCACCGGCCGGGACGAGGCGGTGGCCGACTACGTCACGATGCGGCCGAGCGCCCAGACGTTCCTGGACCAGTTCGTCCCCATGCTGGAGAACGTCGCCGGGGGCTACCTCACCGAGGGCAAGCGGTTCATGACCGTCGCCATCGGCTGCACCGGCGGCAAGCACCGCAGTGTGGCCATGACCGAGGAGATCGCGGCCCGGCTCAGGGCCCACGGCATCGACACCCGCGCCAGCCATCGCGACCTCGGGCGGGAGTGAGTCGGCGTGGCCCGTGACACCGCGCAGTCCGCGGTCGCCCTCGGCGGCGGCCACGGACTCTTCGCCTCGCTGAGTGCGCTGCGGCACCTCGTCGCCGAGCTGACCCTCGACGAGCTCACCGCCGTCGTGACCGTGGCCGACAACGGCGGCTCGTCCGGTCGGCTTCGGGGCGAGTTCGGGGTGCTGCCCCCCGGCGACCTGCGGATGGCGCTCGCGGCGCTCTGCGGTGACGACGAGTGGGGTCGCACGTGGGCCGAAGTCGTGCAGCACCGCTTCGAGGGCGAGGGCGAGATGCGCGGCCACGTCATCGGCAACCTGCTGATCGTGGGGATGTGGGAGCTGATGGGCGATCCGGTCCGGGCACTCGACTGGGTGGGCCGGTTGCTCGGCGCCCGGGGCCGGGTGCTGCCGATGTCGATCACGCCGATCGACATGACTGCCGAGGTGCGCGGACTCCACGCCGACGACCCGGCGCGCACCACCGAGGTGCGAGGCCAGGTCGAGGTGGCGACGACCCGGGGCCAGATCGTCTCGGTCGCCCTCGACCCACCGGACCCCCAGGCGTGCACCGAGGCGATCGACGCGGTGCTGGCCGCCGACTGGGTCGTGCTCGGACCGGGCTCGTGGTTCACCTCGGTGATCCCGCACCTGATGGTGCCGTCCCTGCGGCAGGCGCTCATCGACACGGCCGGCGGGCTCATCGTGGTGCTCAACCTCGAGCCGCAGGAGGGGGAGACGCCCGGCTACGGCCCGGAGGACCACCTCGCCGCCCTGTACGAACACGCCCCCGACCTCAAGATCCACACCGTGCTCGCCGACGTGCGCAGCGTGGCCCATCCCGAGGAGCTCGATCAGGCGGTCTCGTCGTCTGGCGCCAACCTCGTGATCGCCGACATCGCCGCCGAGGGCGCCACCGACCGTCATGACGACAGCAAGCTGGCGGCCGCGTTCGAGTCGATCATGAGTGGCATCCCGGTCCGGGGTGATTGACGCTCGTGGCAGGATCTGACCCATGGCGATGACGGCACAGGTGAAGGCAGAGCTTGCCAACACCCAGATCACGAAGACCTGCTGTCGAAAGGCCGAAGTGGCCTCCATGCTGCGGTTCGCCGGCGGCCTCCACATCGTCAGCGGCCGGATCGTGGTGGAGGCCGAGCTCGACACCGGCGCCGGTGCGCGTCGGCTGCGCCGCGACATCGCCGAGGTCTACGGGCACCAGTCCGATGTCGTGGTGGTGCAGGGCAACGGCATCCGCAAGGGCAGCCGCTACATCGTCCGGGTGGTCAAGGACGGTGAGGCGCTGGCTCGTCAGACCGGTCTCCTCGACGGCCGTGGGCGACCCGTCCGCGGTCTGCCGCCGGCGGTGGTGTCCGGTGGCGGGTGCGACGCCGTGGCCGCGTGGCGCGGCGCCTTCCTGGCGCACGGGTCGCTGACCGAGCCCGGTCGCTCCTCCTCGCTCGAGATCACCTGCCCCGGTCCCGAGGCGGCGCTCGCGATCGTCGGTGTGGCCCGCCGGCTCGGCATCTCCGCGAAGGCGCGCGAGGTCCGCGGTGTCGATCGGGTCGTGATCCGCGACGGCGACGCGATCGGTGCCCTGCTGACCCGGCTCGGCGCCCACGAGTCGCTGATGGCGTGGGAGGAGCGCCGGATGCGTCGCGAGGTCCGTGCGACCGCCAACCGTCTCGCCAACTTCGACGACGCCAACCTGCGGCGCTCGGCTCGGGCCGCCGTGGCTGCGGGCGCCCGGGTGGATCGGGCCCTGGAGATCCTCGCCGACGAGGTGCCCGACCATCTCAAGCTCGCCGGCCACCTCCGGCTGGAGCACAAGAACGCCTCCCTCGAGGAGCTCGGCCAGCTGCACGACCCCGTCCTGACCAAGGACGCGATCGCCGGCCGGATCCGCCGGCTGCTCGCGATGGCCGACAAGCGGGCCGAAGAGCTCGGCATCCCCGACACCGAGTCGTCGCTGACCCCGGAGATGCTCGCCGACGAAGCGTGAGCGTGGCGCCGGTTGACCCGGTCGCCGGTTACTTGCACGTACCTCGATACGCCCGAGCAGGGGTGGCCCAGCGCCGCGATAGGGTCGCCGGGTCGTCGGACGCCTGCTCGGGTGTCCCACTCACACGCTCTTCAACCCAAGGAGTCCAGCAGTGACTGTCCGCGTAGGTATCAACGGATTCGGCCGCATCGGCCGCAACTTCTTCCGGGCCGTCCGCGCCTCGGGGGCCGACATCGAGATCGTCGGCGTCAACGACCTCACCGACAACGCGGTGCTCGCGCACCTGCTCAAGTACGACTCGATCCTGGGCCGCCTCGACGCCGACGTGTCGAGCGACGAGACCTCGATCAAGGTCGGTGACCAGACCATCGCCGCGTTCGCCGAGCGTGACCCGGCCAACCTCAAGTGGGCCGACCTCGACGTCGACGTGGTCGTCGAGTCGACCGGTTTCTTCACCGACGCCACCAAGGCGAAGGCGCACATCGACGCCGGGGCCAAGAAGGTCATCATCTCCGCGCCCGCCTCCAACGAGGACATCACCATCGTGATGGGCGTCAACCACACCGACTACGACACCGCGATCCACCACGTGATCTCCAACGCGTCGTGCACCACCAACTGCCTGGGCCCGATGGCCAAGGCGCTCAACGACGAGCTCGGCATCGTCAAGGGCCTGATGACGACCATCCACGCCTACACCGCCGACCAGAACCTCCAGGACAACATCCACAAGGACCTGCGTCGCGCCCGTGCCGCCGCGCTCAACATCATCCCGACGTCGACGGGGGCCGCGAAGGCGATCGGCCTGGTCCTGCCCGAGCTCAAGGGCAAGCTCGACGGCTTCGCGCTCCGCGTGCCCGTGCCCACCGGCTCGGCCACCGACCTCACGTTCGAGGCCGGCCGGGAGACGACGGTCGAGGAGGTCAACGCGATCATCGAGAAGGCCGCCGACGGCGTCTTCCTCCGCTACTCCACCGACCCGATCGTGTCGTCCGACATCGTGACCGACCCGGCCTCGTGCATCTTCGTCGCACCGCTGACCAAGGTCATCGGCAACC
>NZ_JANPEO010000307.1:0-10786 GCF_031422975.1 Nocardioides sp.
CCCGGCGGCTACGCCGAGCTCACCGACCTCGTCGGACACCTCGCGGGCATGCCGCTCGACCGCTCGCGCCCGCTCTGGGAGATGTGGGTGATCGAGGACTGCTCCGACGACCGGGTCGCGGTCTTCACCAAGATGCACCACGCCACCGTGGACGGCGTCTCCGGCAGCAACCTGCTCTCGCACCTGACGAGTCTCGAGGCCGACTCCGAGCCGCTGGGACTCGGCGGCAAGGGCACACACCAGCGTGCTCCCGGCGACCTCGAGCTCCTCGGTCGGGGCGTGCTCAACCAGGTGACGCGGCCGTTGTCGATCCCGCGCCTCATCACGCCGTCGATGCAGCTGATCGCCGGTTCCCTCAACCGGGCGCGCAAGGGTACGGCGATGGCCGCACCGTTCTCGGCGCCGCGCACGTCCTTCAACGGCACCATCACCGGGCACCGCGCCATCGCGATGACGACGATGAGCCTCGACGACATCAAGGCGGTCAAGCAGGTCACCGGCTCGACCGTCAACGACGTGGTCATGGCCGTCACCGGCGGTGCGCTGCGCTCCTACCTCGACGACCGCGGGGAGCTGCCTGCGACCTCGTTGCTGGCGACCGTGCCGGTCTCGGTGCGGAGCGAGTCGAAGCGCGACCAGGGCGCCAACAGGGTCTCGGCCCTGTTCGCCAGGCTCGGCACCGACCTCGACGACCCGCTCGAGCGCCTGCAGGAGCTGACCGAGGCCAACCGGCACGCCAAGGACCACCAGAAGGCGATCAGCGCCGACGCCCTCCAGGACTGGGCCGAGTTCGCCTCGCCGAGCACGTTCGGGCTGGCCATGCGCGCCTATGCCGGGCTCCGGCTCGCCGAGAAGCACCCGGTCGTGCACAACCTCGTCGTCTCCAACGTGCCCGGGCCGCCGGTGCCGCTGTACTTCGTCGGCGCCAACATCGAGGGCCTGTACGCCTTCGGCCCGGTCTTCCACGGGGCCGGGCTCAACATCACCGTGATGAGCAACAACGGCGAGATGCAGGTCGGCGTGATCGCCTGCCGCGAATCGGTGGCCGACGTCGACGACCTGGCAGGCCGCTTCCCGGCCGAGCTGGCCTCGCTGGTGGGGCTGGTCGGGATCACCGACGCAGCTCGCCCCGCCGTGCCGCAACCGTGACGGCCGCCTCGACCAGGGCCGGCACGAAGATCTCCGACTGGAGCACGCACGACGCGTGGCCGGCCGGGATGTCGTGCACGGTGGCGCCGGGGATGCGTCGGGCCAGCGCCACCTGGCGGGCCGCCGGGATCACCCGGTCGTGCCGCGTGACGACCACCGCGGTCGGCACGTCGATGCGCGAGAGCCACGGCCGGGTGTGGTGTCGCCCCAGCGCGGCCAGGGCCTGCCCGACCGCCCACGGGCTCGTCCGCCGCATCTCGGCAAGCGCCCACTCGTGGATGTCGCTCGGCGCCAGGTCGACCGCGGTCGCCGCGCGCCGTGCCGCGTACGTGAGGCTGCGCGAGCGCGCCAGCCCGCGCAGGCCCAGCATGCTCACCCCCAGCGAGGCGTGGAAGCCCTTCTCCCAGGGCGTCGCCCGGAAGTAGTCGGTGGTGGCGGCGAGCACCAGTCCCTCGATCGCGTGTGGATGCTGGCGCCAGACGCGCTGAGCCACGATGGACCCCATCGAGTAGCCGCAGACGAGCGGGTCGCGCAGCCCCAGCGCCTCGATCACGGCGGCCGCGTCGTCGGCGCAGTCGGCCAGCGAGAACTCCTCGGACTGGATGCCGCGCCCGTGCCAGCGCTGGTCCATGGTCACGACGCGGAAGTGGCGCGAGAGCGGCTCGATGGCGGGGTACCACGTCAGCAGCCCGGTCGTGCCGATGGCGTGCAGCAGCAGGATGGCGGGGGAGTCGACCTCGGGTCCCGCGGTGTCCGTCACGTAGGTCGCGCCGCGTCCCGGGAGGTCCAGCATGGCGCCGTACGGAAGGCGCGCGTAGGGCAGGTAGACACCCCGCCGGACGGCATCGAGCGGGGAGATCATGTCGGCTAGACTAGAACACGTTCTAAGTGGGTGGAGCCCAGGTTCGCCGTCGTCGGAGGTCATCAGTGAGTCCATCGCAGGAGGTGGAGGCGGTCTCGGCTGTGGTCGCGGACGCCGTCAGCCGCACGGCGGACTGGGCCGCGCTCGCCGATGCGGGCCTGCTGTCCCTCGTCGTGCCGACCGATCACGGCGGCGAGGGCCTCGGGCTCGCCGAGCTCGCGGTGGTGGTGCGCGCGGTCGGGCAGCACGCCGTGCAGCTGCCGGTCTGGGAGACCCTCTGTGTCGGCGCACTGACTCTCGCGGCAGCCGGCAGCGACGACCAGCAGAAGTCCTTGCTCCCGGGCGTCGCGAGCGGCGACATCGTGCTGGCTGCCGCCCTGCGCGAGGTCGGCGCGGGCTTGCCTGCCAGCCCCAGGACGGTCGTCACGGGTGACCGGGTCACGGGTCGCAAGATCGCGGTGCAGTACGCCGATCGCGCGGCGGCCCTCGTCGTCAGCGCGACGCTCCGGGGTCGCCCGGTCGTGGGGCTCGTCGATCCCCGGGCGGCCGGCGTCACGCTCATCGAGTCGGCCTCCAGTCGGGCGCTGCTCGACGGCGTGGTGGAGCACACGGTCGTCCTCGACGGTGCTCCGATCGACCTGCTGCCCGGTCCCGCCGCCTTCCGGATCGCGCACGACAACGCTGTGGCCGGACTCGTCGTGCTCGCCGCCGGCCTCCTCACCGGCGCTCGCGACCTGACCGCGGACCACATCAAGCAGCGCACTCAGTTCGGTCGATCGCTGGCCGAGTTCCAGGCCGTGGCCATGCAGATCGCCGACGTCTACATCGCCTCCCGCACGCTCGACCTCGCCGCCGACAACGCCGTGTGGCGGATCGCGCAGGGCCTCGACGTGCACGACGACCTGGCCGTGGCGGCCTACTGGACGTGTGCCGAAGCGCCGCCCGCGATCCACACCTGCCACCACCTGCACGGCGGCACGGGCGTCGACGAGACCTACCCGCTGCACCACCACTACTCGTGGCTGAGCGACATCACGCATGCGCTCGGCGGGCCGGCGGGCACCTTGCCGCTCGTCGACATCGAGTCGGCCGAGGCCAAGAACCTCGAGCTCAGTGCGTCCCAACGCGCGCTGAAGTCCGAGCTGCGCGACTACTTCGCCGGTCTCGTGTCCGCCGAGGACCGCGCCGCCATGGCACGTGATCGACATGGTGCGGCGTACGAGAAGACGATCCGGCGGCTGGGCGCGGACGGCTGGCTGGGCGTCGGCTGGCCGCAGGAGTACGGCGGCCGCGGGCTCGGCGAGGTCGAGCAGACGATCTTCGCCAACGAGGCGCAGCGCGGGGACGTGCACCTGCCGGCGGTGACGCTGCAGACCGTCGGCCCGACCCTGCACAAGCACGGGACGCCTCGTCAGAAGGAGCTGTTCCTCGGCCGCATCCTCGCGGGCGATCTGCACTTCGCGATCGGCTACTCCGAGCCCGACGCCGGCACCGACCTGGCCTCGCTGCGGACCACGGCGAGGCGCGATGGCGACCACTACGTCGTCAATGGGCAGAAGATCTTCACCACCGGCGGGCACCAGGCCGACTACGTGTGGCTCGCGGTGCGCACCGACCCCGACGCGCCCAAGCACAAGGGCATCTCGATCCTGATCGTCGACACCTCGGACCCCGGCTACTCGTGGACGCCGATCATCACCGTGGACGGCGCCCACCACACCAACGCGACGTACTACAGCGACGTCCGCGTCCCGGTCGACATGCTCGTCGGCGAGGAGAACGCCGGCTGGAAGCTGATCACCACCCAGCTCAACCATGAGCGGGTGATGCTCGGCCCCGCCGGTCGGCTCGAGGGGCTGCGCGACCGCGTGGCGGCGTGGGCCGACGCGGTCGGCGTACGCGATCGGCCCGACGTGCGGGCCGCGCTCGGCGAGGTGACCGCGATCTTCCGGGTCAACGAGCTGCTCAACTGGGAGGTGGCGCGGGCCGCCGAGGTGGGGGAGATCAGCGTGGCTGACGCGTCGTCGTCGAAGGTCTTCGCGTCCGAGCGCGTGCAGTACGTCGGTCGCGTGCTCGCCGACGTCGTCGCCCGGCACGGGGACCCCTCCGACCCGGCGACCGCCGACCTCATCGGGTTCCTCGACGGACAGGCCAAGCGCAATCTCGTCATCACGTTCGGCGGGGGAGTCAACGAGGTGCAGCGCGAGCTGATCGCGATGTTCGGGCTGGGCCTGCCGCGAGTGCCCAGGTGAGGACACGGATGGATCACGACGAGATCATGGCTCGTGTCGAGGAGCTGATCGCCGTCGGTGAGACGGCCCCACGCGTCGCGCTCGACGAGGTCAACCTGCCGATGATCCGGCACTGGGCCGAGGCGATGGGCGACACGAACCCACGCTGGGAGTCCGTGGCGCCGCCGGCGATGGCGCAGGTCTGGACGATGTACGGCCTCGATCCGCACCGGCCCGCGGGTGACCCGCTGCACGCGACGATGCGGTTGCTGGACGACGCCGGCTACACGTCGGTCCTCGGCACCGACTGCGACCAGACCTACGCGCGCCACCTCGTGCCTGGCGAACGGCCCGCGATCACGACCCGGCTGGAGTCGGTCGTCGGCCCGAAGCAGACGGGCGTGGGCGAGGGCTACTTCGTGACGACGCAGAACACGTGGTGGGTGGCCGAGGAGGCCGTCGCGACGATGACGTTCCGGGTGCTGAAGTTCAAACCGACTGCTCGCGTCGACCCGACCCAGACCGTGCGTCCGGTGGTCAACCGCGACACCGCCTTCTTCTTCGAGGGTACGGCGATGGGCGAGCTCCGGATCCAGAAGTGCAACGCGTGCGGGGTGCTGCGCCACCCACCCGGCCCGGTGTGCCCCGAGTGCCACGCGATGGACCGCGGCCACGTCGTGGCCAGTGGCAACGGGACGGTGTTCTCGTTCCTGGTGCACCACGCCCCGCAGGTGCCGGGCAAGCAGCTCCCGCTGCCGCTCGCGCTGATCGAGCTGGCGGAGGGCGTCCGTATGGTCGGCGCGGTCCGGTCTCCCGACGGCGCCGCGCTCGCGATCGACGCGCCCGTGCACGTCGTCTTCGACCGGATCGACGACGACCTGACGCTGGCCTCCTGGGAGACCGGTCCCGGTCGCCGGGTTCGCACCGACGAGGGCAGCGAGGAGGGTGTCGAAATCAACAGCGATCTTCCGCCTGTGTCCCTCCCGATCACCCCGACCCTGATCGTCTCGGCGGCCCTCGCCACCCGCGACTTCCAGGACGTCCACCACGACCGCGACCTCGCCGTGCAGCGCGGCTCGAAGGACATCTTCCTCAACATCCTCACCACCACCGGCCTCGTGCAGAAGTACGTCGCCGACTGGGCCGACCATGAGGGTCGGCCCGACGCGCGTGTGACCGCCTGCGCGCTGCGTCTCGGTGCCCCCGCCCACCCCGGCGACACGCTCGAGCTCACCGGCACCATCGCATCGGGCTCCGACACCGAGATCGTGGTCGACGTGATCGGGACCGTCTCGTCAGGGACCCACGTGACCGCGCGAGTGACGGTGCAGCCGTGATCTCGTTCAGCGGCGCCGCCGCGATCGCCGGCATCGGCGCGACCGAGTTCTCCAAGGAGTCGGGTCGCTCCGAGCTCCAGCTCTCCTGCGAAGCCACGCTGAGCGCACTGGCCGACGCGGGCCTCACACCCGCCGACGTCGACGGGCTCGTCACCTTCACGATGGACAACTCGTCCGAGATCGCGCTGGCCCGCGAGCTCGGGATGGGCGAGCTGTCGTTCTTCTCCCGGATCAACTACGGCGGCGGTGCCGCGTGCGCGACCGTCCAGCAGGCCGCCATGGCGGTCGTGACCGGGATGGCGACCACCGTGGTGGCCTACCGCGGCTTCAACGAGCGCTCGGGGATGCGCTTCGGCCAGGTCTCGCTCGGAGCGGCAGCCCAGGTCAACACCAACGGGCTCGACAACGCCTGGACCTACCCGCACGGCCTCTCCACTCCGGCCGCCACGGTCGCCATGCAGGCCCGGCGCTACCTGCACGACTACGGCGCCACGTCCGAGGACTTCGGTCGCGTCGCGGTTGCCGACCGTCGGCACGCCGCCACCAACCCGGCCGCCTTCTTCTACGGCAAGCCGATCACGCTCGCCGATCACCAGGGCTCGCGCCTGATCGCCGACCCGCTCCGGCTGCTCGACTGCTGCCAGGAGAGCGACGGCGCCGTTGCGATCGTGGTCACGACGACCGAGCGCGCCCGTGATCTGGCGGCGGGCGGCGTACCCGTCGTCGCGGCAGCGCAGGGGAGCGGCGCCGACCAGTTCGTGATGACGTCCTACTACCGCGACGACATCGGCATCCCGGAGATCGGTGTCGTCGGCCGCGCCCTGTGGGCGCAGTCGGGCCTCACGCCGGCGGACATCCCGACGGCGGTGCTCTACGACCACTTCACGCCGTACGTCCTGATGCAGCTCGAGGAGCTCGGCTTCTGCGGCCGCGGCGAGGCGCCCGGCTTCATCGCCGACGGTGCGATCGAGCTCGGTGGGCGGCTGCCGATCAACACGCACGGCGGCCAGCTCGGTGAGGCCTACATCCACGGCATGAACGGCATCACCGAGGCGGTGCGCCAGCTGCGCGGCACGTCGATCAACCAGGTCGACGGCGCCGAGCACGTGCTCGTCACCGCCGGCACCGGCGTGCCGACGAGCGGGCTGATCCTCGGCCGCTGAGCCTCAGCCCGGAGCGGTGTCCACGGACTCGGTCTCGACCGGCCAGGGCGCCCAGGTCTCGCGCAACGCGACGACGCGCTCCCACGGCACGACGCGGAGCTCGTGGACGCGTGACTCGAGCCGTGCTCGGTGCAATGCCTCGTCGCTGCATTCGACGTGGATGACGCGGATGTCGATCTTGTGTTCCGCAGCCAGGTCCAGCCACGCCTGCCGGGCCTCGGGGTGGTGATTCACCGCGTCCGCGATGACGGTGTGGCCCATGCTGAGTTGCGCGTGGACGAGACGGTTCGCGACGGCGTACGCCGCCAGGCCGATCGGCTCGGACGCATCGACTCCGGCCTCGTGGAGGCCCCGCTCGATGGTGTCGACCGAGATGACGGCGCAGCCGAGGTCAGCGGCGAGTCGTTTCGCGACGGTGCTCTTGCCGCTCCCGGGCAGGCCGGACATCACGATCAGCGTCACGACGGCGACGGTAGCCGCTCGCGACGACGGCCAGCCAGGCGAGGCCGGCCCAGACGTACGCATCACCCACCAGGTGCTGCCAGGTCCAGCCGAGCTCGGTGTCGTGGCCGGACGCCAGCCAGAGGTGCGGAGCCGCGACGAAGATCGCGATCCACAACAGAGCGGCCGGCGGCCCGGCGCGGCGGAACAGCACAACACCAAGCGGGATGCACCACACCCAGTGGTGGCTCCAGGAGACGGGCGAGGCCAACAGCGAGGCGAGACCGGTCGCGCTCACGGCACCGAGCAGATCGCCGCGGACGAAGAGGCTGCGGGCGAGCCACAGCGCGAGCAGCACCACGAGCAGCGAGGTCGCGAACCACACCGGCCGGACCCAGGCCGCCTCGCCGCCGAGCCGGGCGATCACACCCATGAGCGACTGGTTGGCGGCATACCAGGGCGCACCGATGCGCCCGGAGTCCGGCAGCACCGAGGTCCAGAACCCCACCCCGTCACCCGGGATGAGCACCAGCGGGACCAGCACGGTCGCGGCGAACGACGAAGCCATGACGGCAGCCGCCCGCCACTGCCGGGTGACGACGAGGTGGCCGAGGAAGATCAGCGGTGTCAGCTTGATGCCGGCCGCGACGCCGGTGAGCAGCCCACGCCAGCGGGAGGTCGGCCCGACGAGGTCACCGAGCACGAGCGCCGGCAGGAGCAGGTTGACCTGCCCGAAGTGCTGCGTCATCCACACCGGTTCGAGCAGTGCGGACGCCGGCGCGACGAGCGGCAGCCACCGGGTCGCGTGCCCGCACCGGTGCCACACGACGACCAGCGCGAGCGCCGAGAGGAGCGGCAGCACGAGCTCGGCCAGCACGGTCGGTAGCACCGCGAGCGGCACCATGACGATCGCCGCGATCGGGGGATAGGTGAACGGCAGGTCGCCGTACGGCTGCGAGTAGATCGACGCGCCGTCGAGCAACCGCTCGGAGGCGGCGCGATAGACGTTGAGATCGAGCAGGCCGCCCGGGCGGACGGCGAGATAGGCCAGGGTGACCAGCCACGTCAGCGCGACGGCGACCCCGAGATCACGACGGACGGCAGGTGGCGGCACGCCCGGACGCTAGGCCAGCCGAATGGCTGCCGGGTGAACGCAGTGCCTCGTCAGTGCAGGTTGTCGGCGAAGAACCTCAAGACGGCGTCCACGCCCTCCTGCTGCCGGTGCGCCGTGACGGTCGAGTGTCCCGAGCCTTCGAACTCGACCCGGATGAACGCGTCGCCGAGCTCCTGGGTGAGCGTGTCGAACCGCTTCCCGACCGCGGGGTCCTTGCGGTAGCGCAGCCCCAGCACCTGCTGGCCGGCCGCGCACCTGCCCTTGACGATGTCGAGGTCACCGGAGGAGAGGTTGACATCGCGGGAGCGCTTGTCACCGACCGCGAACGGCGCGCTCGGCTGGCACAGAACCGGCGCCGTGACCGGCGCATCGACCATCATCGCGAGCGCGAAACCACCGGTGAAGCACATCCCCAGCGCGCCGACACCCGGCCCGCCGAGCTCCTCGTGCAGGTCGCGCGCCAGTGAGCGCAGCCAGCCCGCCACGGGCGTCGTCTCGCCGGTTCGCAGCTTGGTGAACTCCCGGCTCACACACACCTGGCGCAGCGCACTCGCCGTCGACAGCGGTGTCATCTTCGCGCCGTCCGTGCCGAACAGGCTCGGCATCACCACGGTGTAGCCCGCGTCCACGACCTCCTGGCCGAAGGTCGCCACCTCCGGCGTGATGCCCGGGATCTCGTGGATCACGATCACGCCGGGGCCGCTGCCCTGCCTGTACGTCGGGTGGCTGACCCCGTCGTGCGTGTGCGAGCCCTGAGTCCAGCGGTCCGGGAAGGTCATGGGCGCCAGTGTGGCGCAGGGCGGGCGGGTGCGCCGGGAGTCTCAGACCGTGGTGAGGAGGCAGTCCGCCAGGGCGGGCCGGCGATCGTCCCCGACCGTCGCGCTGACGACGATCTGCTCACCGTCCTCCCACGCCTCCACGTGGATCGTCTCGCCGGGGAACACGACCCCGGCGAATCGCGCGGCGAACGAACGGACCCGGGAGGCGTCGCCGTCCAGCAGCGCCTCGGTCACCTCGCGCAGCACGATCCCGTAGGTGCACAGCCCGTGCAGGATGGGCGCGGGGAAGCCGGCCGCCTTCGCGAACTCCGCGTCGACGTGCAGCGGGTTGCGGTCGCCGCACAGCCGGTAGAGCAGCGCCTGCTGCGACGTGACCTCGTACGCCGACGAGGCGTCCGCGGGGCGAGAGGGGATCGCCACCACGTCGGACGAGCCACGAGACCCGCCGAAGCCACCCTCCCCGCGCACGAACATCGACGAGCGGACGGTCCAGAGCTCCTGGCCCGAGCCAGACCGCGCGACGCCCTCCTGCCAGATCACCGCGGCCGTGCCCTTGTCCCACACGTCCGAGATCCGGGTGGAGAGCGTGGCGGTGCCCGACGTCGGCAGGGGAGCGGTCACGGAGATCGACTGGGCGCCGTGCACGATCTGGGAGAGGTCGAGGTCGCAGCCGGGCAGGTCGAGCGCAGGCGGATCGGTCTCGTGGAACGACGGCGCGACGATGCCGAAGCTGGGCAGGACCTGGAGGCCGTGCGTCTCCAGCGTGTGTCGCGGATCGGTCGAGCCGATGGCCAGCGCGTAGAGCTGGACGTCGGGCTCGGACCACGAGAACGTGCGGTCGGGGAGCTCGGCGCCGATGGCGATCGCGGGATCGATGGGCACTAGCTCGCGCCTTCCGAGCGAGCGATGTCCTCGGCGGCGAGGTAGCCGAAGACCAGGGCGGGCCCGATCGTCGCACCCGGGCCGGCGTAGGTGTGGCCCATGACGGCTGCGGAGACGTTGCCTGCGGCGTACAAGCCCTCGATGACCGTGCCGTCGGGGCGCAGCACCCGCGCGCGCTCGTCGGTGACGAGCCCGCCCTTGGTGCCGAGGTCGCCGGGCACGATCTTCACGGCGTAGAACGGCCCCTCGTCGATCGCGTGCAGGGACGGGTTCGGCTTCACGCGCGGGTCGGAGTAGTACTTGTCGTAGGCGCTCTCGCCGCGGTGGAAGTCCTCGTCCACGCCGCGCGCGGCGAACCCGTTGAAGCGCGTCACCGTCTCCTCGAGCGCACCGGGCGGCACCTCGATCTCGGCTGCCAGCTCGGCCAGGGTCGCACCACGACGGATGGTGCCGAACTCGTACCAGCGCCCCGGGAACGGGGTGCGCGGCGTCAGCCCGGCGAAGAGATAGCGGTTGCGGTAGCGCTGGTCGATGATCATCCAGGCGGGTACGGCGCTGGGGCCGGTGCTGTGCGCCTCGTAGATCTCCTTCGTCGCCTCGACGTAGGGCAGCGCCTCGTTCATGAACCGCCTGCCGCCGGAGTTGACGATGATCGAGCCGGGCAGGTTGCGCTCGGCCAGGCAGAACCACGGGCCGCTGGGCAGCGGGATCGTCGGCCCCCACCAGGCGTCGTCCATCAGGTCGGTCGCGGCGCCGATGGCGATCCCGGCCTCGTGACCAGCGCCGGTGTTGCTCGCGGCGCCGGTCGTCCACGCGGCGTCCGTGGGC
>NZ_JANPEO010000308.1:0-3240 GCF_031422975.1 Nocardioides sp.
GACGATCAGGATCGCCTTGGGCCGTGGGAGGTCGCCGGCCCAGGCCGCCAACTGCCCGGCCCACACGGGGTCATCGAGCAGGGGCGGGGCGCCGTGGCCGATGTACAGGGCGGGCATCCGGTCGGTCATGACACCAGAGTAGTTGAAAGGCGGACTACCTTCAAGTCGGTGGTACGGGCCCCCACCTCGGTAGTCCAGTGGCAGATGGTGGTGATGGAGGTCCTCGGGCGACCATTTGCCACTGGACTACCCAGGATCATCGGGCCGCCGGCAGTTTCCAGTCGATCGGCCCCGCGCCCTGGCCGGCGAGCAGCGTGTCCACCCGGGAGAACGGCCGCGAGCCGAAGAAGCCGCGAGACGCCGACAACGGGGAGGGGTGGGTCGACTCGACCCACGGGATCGGGCCGAGCATGGGCTTGAGCGACTGGGCGTCGCGTCCCCACAAGATCGCGGCGCACGGCCCGCCGCGCGCGGCCAGCGCCGTGATCGCGCACTCGGTGACCATCTCCCACCCGCGGCCGCGGTGCGACGCGGCGGCGCCCGGAGTGACCGTGAGCACGCGGTTCAGCAGCATGACGCCCTGGTCGGCCCACGGCGACAGGTCCCCGTGGGCGACCGGCGAGAGCCCGAGGTCCGAGTCCAGCTCGGCGTAGATGTTGGCCAGCGACCGGGGCAGGGGTCGTACGGCGGGCGCCACCGCGAACGACAGCCCGATCGGGTGCCCCGGCGTCGGATACGGGTCCTGGCCGACGATCAGGACGCGTACGTCGCACAGCGGCCGCGCGAAGGCCCGCAGCACGTGATCACCGTCAGGCAGATAGCCGCGGCCGGCAGCGACCTCGGCCCGCAGGAACCGACCGAGCGCCCCGATCCGCTCGTCCACCGGCGCCAGCGCCTGCGCCCAGTCGGGCGCCATCAGGCCGCGCTCGACCAGCCCTCGCAGTGCACTCACGCGAGGAGCCGTGACGGTCGGGACAAGCGGTCGAGGAACGCGATCAGCAACGCCTCCCGCATCGCTGCCGAGGCCACGTCCAGCATCGCGTTGACCGATGCCATCCGCGTCGGCAGCTCCAGCGATCCGTCGGCCGCGGCGCCGACCAGCCCGGACGCGGCGAGCAGCCCGTCGAAGTCGTCGTCGGTCAGCGACGCCGGGTCGAGCGACTCGATGAAGGCCACCACGCCCTCGTCGACCGCCACCGGTCCGACCGCCTGGGCAGCGGCCACCGACGACCGCAGTGCCGTCGTGAAGTCGTCGAGGTGCTGCCGTGTCGCCGCGCTCACGGACAGGTGGATCGTCGGCGGCTGGCCGGCGAAGGACAGCTGCGGCTGCACGTACCACCCCCGCGAGACCAGCTCGTCGGTCAGCGTGAACGGATCGCACGTGGCGTCGGTCGCCAGCGCGACGAGAGTCGAGTCCGGTGGCACCACGACCCGCAGCGCGGGCTCGGCCTCGACGGCTGCCACGATCCGGTCGACCGCCTCGAACACCTCGCCCGCCAGCCGCAGGTAGCCCGCGTCGCCGATCGTCGTCACCACGGCCCAGGTCCCGGCGATCGGTCCGCCCGAGCGCGTCGACTGGGTCGTCTGGTTGAGCATCGTGTAGCCCGGCCAGGCCGCCGACGCGAAGAACTGCGGCCGCCGCAGGGCAGGGTCCCGGTGCAGCAGCAGCGATGTCCCCTTGGGGGCGTAGGCGTACTTGTGCGTGTCGACCGAGATGGAGGTGACGCCGTCCACGGCGAACGTCCAGGGTCGTACGGCGCGGTCGAGCCGTGCGGCGTAGGGCAGCACCCAGCCGCCGATGCACGCGTCGACGTGGCAGCGGACACCCGCGGCGCCGGCAGCTGCCGCGATCTCGGTGACCGGGTCGACGACGCCGTGCGCATACGACGGCGCGCTCGCGACCACGAGCACGGTGGTGTCGTCGATCGCGGCCGCCATCGCCGCCGGGTCGGCTCGGAAGTCGGGCCCCACCGGCACGATCACGGCGCGCACGCGGAAGTAGTGCGCGGCCTTGTGGAAGGCGGCGTGCGCGGTCGAGGGGATCACCATGCTCGGTGACGTCACGTCCGGCCGACTGTCGCGCGCGCCCTGCCCGGCCAGCAGGATCGACTCGGTGCCGCCGGAGGAGACGGTGCCGACGGCGCCCTCGGGCGCGTCGAGCAGGGTGCACGCGAACCCGACGAGCTCGTTCTCCATGGTCAGCAGGGACGGGAAGGCCGTCGGGTCGAGCGCGTTGGAGCCGGCATACGCCGCGACCGCCTCGCGTCCGATCCGGTCGACCTCCGCGTCGCCACCGTCGTACACGTAGGCCAGCGTGCGGCCGCCGTGGACCGGCAGGTCGTCGGCCTGGAGCGCACGCAGACGGTCAAGGGGCTTCATGCTGCCTCCGTCGGGGTGGACATGGACTCGCCCGCCGTTTCTACTGCAGTCGCATCGAGTGAGTAGCGGGTCAGCCACCACAGGCTGAGCAGCGTCAGCGCGGCCGGGATCACCGAGAAGCCGAGCGTGATCGCGGTCCGTGCCGACCCGGGCTGCGTCACGGTCTCGCCCGACGACGAGACGTAGCCGCCGATCGCCAGCACGCTCGCGAACACCCCGGGCCCGAGGGCCAGCCCGAGCGTCTCGCCGGCGGTCCACACGCCGGTGTAGACGCCCGCGCGGTTCTCGCCGGTGCGCGCCGCATCCGTGGCCGCCGCATCGGGCAGCATCGCCATCGGGAAGACCTGGCAGCCCGCGTAGCCTACGCCGACCAGCGCGGTCGCCGCGAAGACGACGAAGGCGGGAGCCGTCTGGGCGAGTACGGCGAGGGCAGCCCCCGTGGCCAGGATCAGCGACGCCACGAGGTAGCCCTGCTTCTTGCCCACGCGCTCGCCCACCCGCGCCCACACCGGGGTCAGCAGCAGTGCCGGCCCGACGAAGCAGACGAACAGGATCGTCGAGGCGCCCTGGTTGTCGAGCACGTCACCGGCCAGGTAGTCGACCCCCGCGAGCATGCACCCGGTGGCCAGCGCCTGCAGCACGAAGGTCATGAGGAGGAGTCGGAAGTCGCGAGCGGTCGCCACGATCCGGAGCTGCTCGCGCAGGGACCCGGCCCCGGCCGCCACGGCACCGATCGGCGCGCGTCGGGTGCCGACATACGCACTGATGACCCCGATCGCGATGATCACCGCCATCACGACGCCCATCACCCGGTAGCCCTCGCGGCCGCCGACTCCGTTGCGGATCGCCGGCGCCGTCGCG
>NZ_JANPEO010000309.1:0-8052 GCF_031422975.1 Nocardioides sp.
CGCCGAGTGGTCCGTCCGCGTGCCCGAGGATCAGCCGGCCAGCATCGGCATGAGCCGGGCACCCATGTGCTCCTAGTGGCCGGCTGCGACCGGGGCCGGGACCGGGCGGGTCGCCGCGCAGTGCCATGCCCAGCACAGCGACCCGAGGCCGGTGATCACGAGGGCGGCGATCGCCAGTCCGAGCGTGCTGCTGGCGGCGTACGGCGTGAGCGCGACCGCAGCGACGGCATTGAAGATGAGCACCAGGAAGCTCGCGCACGACATGACGGCCCCGCGCCGCGTGGGCGCGAGGTCGAGCATCATCAGCTGGATCGACGGATAGGCCATGCCGTTGCCCAGGCCGATCAGGCTCGGGCCGACGATCGCCCACGGCAGGTCGGTCGCCAACGGTGACGCCGAGAAGGCGACGCCGAGCACGCCCCCGACGACGGTGATGACGAAGCCGATCGAGACGAGCTTGCGGCCGGTGACCAGGCCGGCCGTACGACCGCTGGTCCACGAGCCGACCATCATCGAGCCGATCATGGGGACGAACAGCTTCCAGAAGTCGAGCTCGCCCTGCCCCAGCAGGTCGACCACGAAGATGGCGGCGCCACCGATGTAGAGGAACTGGGCGCCGAAGCCGAACGCGCCGGCCCACGCCAGCCGATGGAACGCAGGCTGGCGGGCGACCTCGGTCAGTCCGCGCACCACCTCGCCGACCCGCAACGGCACCCGCGCCGAGACGGGATGCGTCTCGGGCAGCACGATCAGCGTCGCGGCGATGAGGACGACGCCGAGCAGCGCCTGGAAGGCGAAGACGAGCTGCCACGGGCCGAGCTGCAGCAGTCCGCCGCCGACGATCGGGGCGATGGCCGGCGCCACGCCGAAGATCAGCGCGACCCGGCTCATCAGCCGCTGCGCCTGGTCGCCCTCGAACATGTCGCGGATGACTGTTCGGCTGACGATGGTGGCGCCGCCGGCGCTCAGGCCCTGGGCGACGCGTCCGACCAGCAGCAGCTCGAAGGTCGGCGCGATCGTGCAGGCGAGCGACGCGACGGCGAACACCGCGATCGATCCCACGATGACGGGGCGTCGGCCGAGGGAGTCCGACAGCGGTCCGTGGAAGATGCTCATCGCGGCGAACGCGAGCAGGTAGCTGGTCACGATCAGCTGCAACTGCTCGGTGCCGACGCCGAACTCGTCACCGATGTGCGGGAACGCCGGGAACGGTGTGTCGATGCTGAACGGGCCGATCATCGACAGCATCGCCAGCACGAGCGGGATGAAGAGGACGAAACGTGACGGCGCGATCTCGTCCACTCGTTCCCCCACGGTCATGAGGCCATCAGATCATCCTGTCCGCCATCACCGGCGATCGACGGTGTCTAGGAGTTGCTGAAGACCGCGGGGTCGCCGCCGTCGTCGGGACCGCGACCCGCCCAGGTCCAGGCGTAGGCCGGGTCCTCGACGGCGAGGCCGCCCTCACCGAGGTCGAGCGGGGCGAACGTGTCGACCATGACCGCCGACTCCTCGAAGTAGTCCGCACCCAGGGATGCCTCGATCGCGGCCGGCTGCGGACCGTGGGCGTAGCCGCCCGGGTGCAGCGAGACCGAGCCGAGGTCGATGCCCGAGCCCTTGCGCGCCTCGTAGTCGCCGCCGACGTAGAACATGACCTCGTCGCTGTCGACGTTGGAGTGGTAGTAGGGCACCGGGATCGCCAGCTCGTGGTAGTCGACCTTGCGGGGCAGGAAGTTGCAGATCACGAAGTTCCAGCCCTCGAAGACCTGGTGCACCGGCGGTGGCTGATGGACCTTGCCGGTGATCGGCATGAAATCGTCGACGTTGAACGTGTAGGGGTACAGGCAGCCGTCCCAGCCGACCACGTCGAAGGGGTGCGTCGCGTACGTCATCCGGGTGCCGACGATGCCCGTGCTGGTGCGGTGCTTGACGAGCACGTCGACGTTGTCGCCCTCGGCGAGGTGCGGCTGCGTCGGTCCGTGCAGGTCGCGCTCGCAGTAGGGCGCGTGCTCGAGGAACTGCCCGAAGCGGGACAGGTAGGCCTTGGGCGGATGGATGTGGCTGTTGGCCTCGACGGCGTAGAGGCGGCTGGCCTCGGCCGGCACCCAGCGGTGCGTGGTGGCGCGCGGGATGACGACATAGTCGCCGGCGCGGTAGGGCACGACGCCGAAGACCGACTCGACGGTGCCGGTGCCGGCTTCGACGTACACGCACTCGTCGCCGATGGCGTTGCGATAGAGCGGGCTCGGGTCGGTGCCGGTCAGGACGTAGGCGATGCGCACGTCGTTGTTGCCCAGCACGAGGCGGCGGCCCTCGACGGGACACGTGCCGGTCTCCAGTGCGTGCAGCCTGAGATGGCGCGCCTTGAGCGGGTGGTTGGGGGTACGGCTCTGGTCGGCCAGCTCCCAGACCTGGCTGTCGACGAGGGCCGACGGCACACCGCGGTGGTAGAGCAGCGACGAGTCGGAGGAGAAGCCCTCCTCCCCCATCAGCTCCTCGAAGAACAACGTGCCGTCGGCGGCGCGGTGCTGGGTGTGCCGCGTGGGCGGGATCGCCCCGACACTGCGGTAGTGAGCCATCAGCCGTCGCTCCATTCGTCCGATAATCGGTGTTGATCGTCCGTTATGCGCTTACTGACTAGAGTAACCGCGTGAGCACCGAGCTGCCAGCCGCTGTCCCTCCCGCCTGGTCCGGGTTCCTCGACGACGCGGGCGTCTTCCCGCCGGGCAACGCCGAGCTGCCCGACGCCGTTCAGTCCTTCCGCCGTCGCCGCGACGAGTGGTACGCCGACCTGGTGGCCTCCCTCGTCGTCACCGACGAGCGGGTGCCGGGCGTCGGCGACGCGCAGATCCCGCTCTCGATCGTGGTCACCGGGGGCGCCGGTGCCCTGGCCGGCGCGCTCAGGCTCGCGGCCCGGGCAGGCAACCCGGTCTCCGGTCTGGAGATCGCGCTGCGCGACCTCGACGACCTCGCCGGCAACGCCCGACGCGTGGTCGCTGCCGTCCACGCCGCCCGAGATGAGGGCGCGCTCGACGACGAGACGCCGGTCTACGTCGAGCTGCCCGCGGCCGAGGTCACCCACGGCTGGGAGGCCGCTGCCGACGAGGTCGCGGCGGCCGAGCTCCGGTTGAAGTTCCGCACGGGCGGCATCGACGCACACCAGTTCCCGCCTGCGGAGCAGCTCGCGGCGTGGATCGACGCCGCCCTCGACCGGGAGCTCGCCTTCAAGTGCACCGCCGGCCTGCACAACGCCGTGCGCCACCGAGATCACGACACCGGCTTCGAGCACCACGGCTTCCTCAACGTCCTCGCCGCCACGGCCGAGGCCGACTCCGGGTTGGGCGCCGATGACGTGGTCGAGACGTTGTCATTGACCGACGACGCCGAGCTCCTCGGGTTGGCGCACGAGCTCGATCTCGCCAAGGCCCGCCGCTGGTTCACCGGCATCGGATCCTGCTCGATCCTCGAGCCGCTCGCCGACCTGACCGACCTCGGACTGCTGGAGGCACCATGAGCTGGGTGGACGGGGCCGCCGGCTCCCTCTTCGACCTCGACAACCTGCCCTACGGCGTGTTCTCCCGGGCCGAGGAGTCCCCCCGCGTCGGCGTGCGGATCGGCGACCACGTCCTCGACCTCGCGCCCGTGGCGGAGATCGGCGACCCGGCCTCCGGGCTCGCCGCCGCGTGGCGTACGCCGTCGCTCAACGCCTTCATGGCGATGGGACCGGATCAATGGGCCATCGCCCGCCGGTGGATCGACGAGGTGCTCAGTGACGACGTCCACGAGGAGCGCACGGCGCCACATCTCCACTCCCTCGACGAGGTCGAGCTGCACCTCCCGATCGAGGTCGGCGACTACGTCGACTTCTACGCCTCCGAGCAGCACGCCTCCAACGTCGGCCGGATCTTCCGCCCCGACCAGGCGCCGTTGCTGCCGAACTGGAAACACCTCCCGGTCGGCTACCACGGCCGGGCCGGCACGGTCGTGGCCAGCGGCACCGGCGTGATCCGGCCGTGCGGACAACGGAAGGCACCCACGGACGACGCGCCGTCCTACGGTCCGAGCCGACGCCTCGACATCGAGGCCGAGCTCGGCTTCGTCGTGGGCATGCCCTCCACCCTGGGCGAGCGGGTCTCGACCGACGGCTTCGCCGCGCACACCTTCGGGGTCGTCGGCCTCAACGACTGGTCGGCGCGCGACATCCAGGCCTGGGAGTACGTCCCGCTCGGGCCGTTCCTCGGCAAGTCGTTCGCCACCTCGATCAGCCACTGGGTCACCCCCCTGGCCGCCCTCGACGCGGCCTGGACCGACCTGCCCGGACAGGACCCTGAGCCCCTCGACTACCTCGCCGTGGGCGACCGGGCCGGCCTCGACATCGACGTCGAGGTCGTGCTCAACGGCGTCGTCGTCTCGCGCCCGCCGTACGCCTCGATGTACTGGTCGCCCGCGCAGATGCTGGCCCACACGACCGTCAACGGCGCGAGTGTGCGCACCGGTGATCTGTGGGGGTCGGGCACCATCTCCGGCGCCGAGCCCGACCAGCGTGGGTCGTTCCTCGAGCTGTCGTGGGGCGGCCAGGAGCCGTTCCTGCTCGACGGCGTGGAGCGGACCTACCTCGAGGACGGCGACGAGGTGACGCTGCGCTACACCGCACGCGGCACCTCCGGCGGCCGGATCGCGCTGGGCGAGGTGAGCGGCCGGGTCCTCCCGGCCACCTGACCGGTGGCGATCTTCTCGAGCCGCTCGCGCGCCGAACGAGTCGCCAGCAGCGCCAGCACGAGGGCGGTGACGAGCAGCGAACCGACCACGATGGCGACGTAGGCACCGTGCAGCGACGAGTCGAGCGGCGCGACCAGCCCGGAGATCACCACGGCCGCGAGCAGCCCCACCGTGCCCAGACGCGGCAGGCGGATCGCGGCCAGGAAGGGCAGCGCCCACAGGAAGTACCACAGGTGCACCACCGGGCTGAGCAGGATCAGCGCGCCCATCACGGCGGCGACCGCCCGGACGGCGCACCCCGGCTGCCCCGTCGGCCACGTGAGAGCGACGCGGACGGCGATCACCAGCGCCACCACCTGCGCGACGCCGCGCACCAGGGCGAGGAAGGTGCCCGGCTCCAGTCCGGTCCCGAGCCCGCGAGCGACCAGGTCGAGGAAGCCGCCGAGCACGGTCGGCATCGAGAGCGGCACGTTCACCGAGCCGGGGACACCCAGGGCGTGCACCCAGCCGACCCCGAGCCCGGCGAGCAGCCCCGGCAGGACGACCGCCGCACACGCCACGGCACCGACCTGAGCCAGGCGTCGCACCCGCATCACGAGGCAGGCACCGACCGGCAGTGCCAGGAGGGCGACGCCGATGCAGACGAGACCGCCCGGCAGCTTGACCGCCGCCGCGAGCCCACCCAGGACGGCACCCCAGATCCAACCGCGCTCCACGGTCAGCACGAGCGCCGAGCTCATCAGCCCCACCATGAGCACGTCGTTGTGGAGCCCGCCGACGCCGTGCGCCAGCATCAGCGGCGAGCAGAGCACGACGGCAGCCGTCAGGGCCGGGTTGATGCCCGCCCAGGCGGCGAGCTTCGGCACCGACCACGCGAGCAGCGCCAGCCCGACGAGCGCGAGGATCCGGTGGCCGATCACGAGCATCCACGGGTTGCCCGTGAGGCCAGCGACCGCGTCGCCGAACATCAGGGGCACCGGGCCGTAGGGCGCCGCGGTCTCCATCCAGCGGGGATCGACGCCCTGCACTATCGGGCCGACGAGGACGCCCGGGCCATATTCGTACGGCGAGATCTCGAAGTGCGTGAGCACGCCCTGCGCGGCATAGGACCAGCCGTCGCGGGAGAACAGCGGCGGCGCGAGCACCAGCGGAGCGGACCACACGATCGTCGCGTGCCGGACCAGCGCCAGCGCGTCCGCCCGGTCCGCGCCCTCGGCCCGCGCGACGTGCCGGCACAGCCGCAGCCACGCGGCGGCGTACAGGCCGAGACCGAGGAGCACGACCGCGAGGGCGGCCATCCGGCCGGCCTCCGCGCCACGGAGCTCCTGGACGAGGGTGAGCTGCATGAGCGCGGTCGAGCGGGGCAGCGTGGAGATGACGACACCGCCGATCAGGACCAGCAGACCGCCGGCAAACCCCCGAGTCAACATGCGGGGAGGTTAGATCGGCTCGCCGACTCCTCCACCAAGACCGGGTGAACTCGACTCGAACAGCTCTAGAGTTCCGAGCGTGAAGCAGCTCGGTCAGTACGCCCCGCCCCGCCACGTGATCGCGCACCTCTCCGATCCGCACCTGCTGGCCAGCGCGCTGCAGTACGGCGCCGTCGACACCGAGGCCGGGCTTCGGCTCGCCCTCGACCGGCTTGCCGCGGTCGACCCTCCACCCCAGGCCCTGGTGTTCACGGGCGACCTGGCGGACAAGGGCGAGCCGGCGGCGTACGCCCGTCTCCGCGAGATCGTCGAACCCGCTGCCGCCGCGATGGGGGCGGCGGTGGTGTGGGTGATGGGCAACCACGACGAGCGCGCCGACTACGCCCGCGGGCTCTTCGGCGAGGAGTCCGAGGCGCCACAAGATCGCGTGCACGAGATCGACGGGCTGCGGATCGTGTCGCTCGACAGCAGCGTGCCCGGCTATCACCACGGCGAGCTGACCGACGCCCAGCTCGGATGGCTGGCCGACGTGCTGGCCACGCCGGCCGAGCACGGCACCCTGCTGGCGCTGCACCACCCGCCGCTTCCCCTGCCGATGCTGCGCGCCGCCGAGCTGATCGAGCTGCTCGACCAGGACCGCCTTGCCGCAGTGCTCGAGGGCTCGGACGTGCGCGGCATCCTCGCGGGGCACCTGCACTTCTCGACGTACTCGATCTTCGCCGGCATCCCCGTCTCGGTCGCCTCCGCGAGCTGCTACACCAGCGATCCGGCGCCGATCGATCGCTTCGTGTCAGGCGTGAGCAGCGCTCAGGCGTTCACGATGGTCCACGCGTACGCCGACCGGCTGGTGCACACCATCGTGCCGCTCGAGCGCGGTAGAGAGGTCAGCGGCGTGGGCCTCGACATCATGGCGGCCATCGAGGGGCTCAGCGTCGAGGAGGCGCGAGAGCTCGCCTCCAACAAGACGTCGGCCTTCAACAGCCGCCACGAGGACCACGACCGCTGAACCGTCTCAGACGCCCTCGGTGCCGATGCCGGGGTGCACGAACGGCCGCCCGGCCTGCATCTCCTCGATCGCACCGGGGTGCACGCGGCGCAGGTGGTCGAGCCCGCGGCGGCGGTAGCGCACGATCTGCACGATGCCGAAGATCCAGAACGGGTACTGCACCGCCATCGCCAGTCGATAGTCGTCGAGGCCGTAGGCCTGCATGCCACCGGGCTGGGAGAGATCGAGCACGACGCCGATGAGCGCCATCACCATCAAGGAGGCGGTGAAGCCGCCGACGTTGACCAGCCCGTTGGCGCGGCCGATGGCGTGCACCGGGGTGAAGGAGCGGGCGAGGTCGAACCCGACCATCGAGGCCGGCCCGCCGCTCGCGGTCGCGAAGGCCATCGCGACGACCAGCGACGCCGGCGGAACGCCGGGCCACAGCAACACGGCGGTCCAGGCCGTGGCCATCGTCAGCACGACGCCGATGACGATCCGGGAGCGGTAGAAGGGCAGACGCGCCACCACCCGCGCCAGCACCAGCCCGCTCGCCACCGCCCACGCGGTCATCGCCATCAGCAGCCCGCTGGCCGCGCCCGGCGACCAGCCGAGGCCGCGGACCAGGAACGGGAAGCCCCACAGCAGGGCGAACACCGTCCCGGAGAACTGCGACGTGAAGTGCGACCACATGCCCAGCCGTGTGCCGGGGTTGCCCCACACGGTCCTGACGGACTGGGCGAGAGCGCGGAGCTTGATGGTGACGACTTCGTCGCTGCGGTACGGCGAATCCTTGACCAGCAGGGCGACGGCGATGAGCAGCACCACGCCGATCGAGGAGACCGTGGCGAAGGCTCGGGTCCAGCCGAGCCGGTCGAGCAGCAACGTCAGTGGCGCCGCGGCCGCGATGGCGCCAAG
>NZ_JANPEO010000310.1:0-6580 GCF_031422975.1 Nocardioides sp.
GTCGTCATCAGCAGACGAGGCCAGCTCAACCGCTCCACCCAGGCTAACGCGTATCGCCAGCCGAGGACCGCGATGAGCAATGCGGGCACGGTGCCCGGCCCGAGTTTGGGCTCCCAGAGCGAATGGAGCGGCGGTACGTCGTCGGGGCTCGGGTTGGCATGGGAGTAGACCTGCCAGTCGAGGAGACGAGGCAAGGTCACTGCGAGCACCACGAGCGTCGCGGCGATGGCGAGGCCGGCCCACGCGGCGACAGGTCGATCGGTGCCGCTGCGCGGGTCGCCAGCGTCGGCCTGCATCGGACTCCTCGTCTCGGCTCGCATTCGACTCCTGTCTACCGTAGGGACATGCAGCCCGTGTGCGACCTGATCCTTCCCTGCCGCGACGAGGGTCCGGCACTCGCAGCCCTGCTGTCGGAGGTGCCGGCCGAGTTCGCCGTCACCGTCGTGGACAACGGCTCCCGCGACGACACGGCAGTTCAAGCCGTCCGGGGCGGTGCGACGGTCGTGGCAGAGCCTGTGCCCGGCTACGGCGCGGCGGTCCACGCCGGCTTGTTGGCGGCGAAGCTTGACTACGTCGCGTTCATGGACGGCGACGGGTCGTTCGACCCGCAGGAGCTCCTGCCGCTGCTGGCCGACGTTCAGTCCGGTGTTGCAGACATGGCCGTCGGCCGTCGACGTCCCGTTCGTGCCGGCGTCTGGCCCTGGCACGCGCGTGCAGGCAACCGCCTGATCGTCCAGTGGTTGCGGTGGCGCATCGACATGCCGGTCCACGACATCGCGCCGATGCGGGTGTGCCGCCGGGTCGACCTGCTGGACCTGGGCGTGGCCGATCGACGTTTCGGGTACCCGGTCGAGCTCCTCCAGAAGGTCACCAACGCCGGTTGGACCGTCACCGAGCACGACGTCAGCTACCACCCCCGCGCGAGCGGCACCCGGTCCAAGGTGTCGGGCAGCGTCCGAGGCACGGTACGCACCGCCTTCGACTTCTGGCGGGTCCTGTCGTGAACCCCCTTCCCCGCGCCCTCGTGATGGCCAAGGCCCCGGTCCCGGGCCGGGTCAAGACACGACTGGGTCACGAGATCGGCATGGACACGGCGGCTGGCCTGGCGTCCGCCGCGCTGCTCGACACCCTCGACGCGTGCACGGCCGCCTTCGGCGCCGACCGTTGCCATCTCGCACTCGACGGCGAACTCGGCGCTGCCGTGGGCGGCGAGCTGATCGTCCAGGCCCTTGCCGGGTGGGCGGTGACAACTCAGCGCGGCGACACGTTCGCCGTACGGCTGGTCAACGCTCACGCCGACCTGGCCGCGACGGCACCGGGTCCCGTGGTGCAGATCGGGATGGACACACCTCAGGTGACCGCGCAGCTCCTCAGCGCCGCAGCAGCGGCACTGGGGATCGAGGGGGAACCCGCCAGCAGCGACGCCGTTCTGGGAGCCGCACCGGACGGGGGCTGGTGGGTCCTGGCCCTTCGCGACTCTGCCAGAGCGGGTCCCCTTGCCGGCGTGGCCATGTCGACACCGACGACCTGCACGAACACCCGGGCCGCTCTCACCGCCGCCGGACTGCGGGTCACGACGACGACGACGATGCGCGATGTCGACACGGTGTCCGACGCCGTCTCGGTGGCTCACGAGGCCCCCGACACACGATTCGCCCGGGCCTGGAACGCCGTTGCCGGGCTCGTATGACCGAGACTCCTCGCCGCTGATATCCGCGAGAACAAATCGCACTTGCCCCGCAGATCCGATGGCCTCCTGACAGGGACGGAACAGGCCCGCCGCGTCCAGTCGATGCGACTGGCTTCCTTGGCGCTTGGTCAAAGGTCCTTCGTCGCCAGGTTCGACAGGGCTTCGGCTATGACCTTGTCGCGATTCTTGGCCGCGTGTTGGTATCGCAATGCTGCGCTGGCGGTGGAGTGTCCGAGGCGGGCCATCAGTTCGTCCAGTGTGGCGCCGGTGCTGGCGGCCAGGACCGCTCCGGTGTGGCGAAGGTCGTGGAACCGGAGATCGCGTCGGCCTGCGGCCTCGCGCGCCTTGTAGAAGACCCTGTAGAGCTTGGCGGGCGCTAGGTGCTTCGTCGGGTCGCCAGCGGCAGGGAATAGGAGGCCATCGCGGCCCCCGGTGATGCTGTCGCCCAGGTGCGCCTTCACGACGGGGAGAAGGTGCGGCGGAATCGAAACATCGCGCGTCCTGCGTCTGTCTTCGGCGTGCCGATGATGAACTCCCCGTCCACGCGGACCACGGCTCGTCGGATGTTGACGACGCCGTCTGTCAGGTCGACGTCGTGGCGGCGTAGCTCGGTGATCTCCCCAAAGCGCAGTCCGCACCACGACGCTAGGAGGATCATGAGCCGGTAGCGCTCGGGCATCGCCTTCGTCAGTGCCTCGAGCTCGGGCAGGTTGAAGTCGATCAGACGACGTTGCACGGCGTCACTCAGGATCGTCCTCACGAGGCCGTGGGCGTGCGCGTTGGCGGTGGGGGCGTCTGCCCCATCGCGAGCTCGTCACATCCGTCGCGCCAGGCACCTGCATCGTCCGCTACCTGCTCGCACACCTCTCCCTGCACAGGTACCCGGTGTGAGCCCCCTTCGAAACGGCGACAAGGGCCTCGACCAAGTCCCTCGGCCCTTCACCCGTGACCTTCGAAGTTGACTAGACGGACCTGCGACGACAGCCCGAGCGGGCGTGACCTAAGTCTCGGGGGGTCGTTGGAGAACCTGGATGTCCCATCACGTTCCCTTCCGAACCCTCAAGGAGCCAGTCGAATGCGTCGAGAAGGACGAGTCGTCAGAAGCCGGATTGTGGGAGTGACCGCCGTAGTCGGGTTGCTCGCCACCGGATTCACGCTCAGCACCGCGGACGCGGCCGCGCCGTCACAGGGCACTGTGTCCGATGCCGACACGAGCCTGACCTGGGGTGGCGGGCCCTTCCTGGTCCCGAATGCGACCGGCGCCGCGGGCACCCCCGACTGCTCTGTCCCGCAGTCGTGTGACGACTTCGCCCTGCACGTCGCGACGCCAGCCGGCTACGGCACCACGCACGCCCTGAACATCAAGGTCGCCTGGGCCAACACGGCCGCAGACTTCGACGTGTACGTCCTCGACAAGGGCGGCAACGTCGTCGACACCTCCGCGTCGTCCGCGGACCCGGAGCAGGTCATCCTGCCACCGAACTCCGGTGACTACACCGTGCGCGTGGTGCCCTATGCCCCGCTCGGCGAGTCCTACTCGGCCACCGCGACGCTGACCGAGGTGCCGGCCAACCCGGCCCCGGGCACGCAGACGCCCCCGAACTTCGCCACCTACGCGGCGCCCAGCACGTTCAAGGATGCCAACAACGCCGGTGAGCCCTCGATCGGCACCAACTTCAAGACCGGCGCGACGCTCTACCAGGCCTACCGCTCCACCTTCAAGGCCACCTTCGACGACAGCGTCAGCCCGGCCAGGGTGACCTGGTCGGACGTCTCGGCCAAGGCGGCGAACGGCTGCCCCCAGGGCAGCACCGTGAGCCTCGACCCCATCCTGTTCACAGACCACCAGACGGGTCGCACGTTCGAGTCCCAGCTCTCCGGCGCCAACTCGCTGACCTGCTACACCGACGATGACGGCAAGACCTGGTCGCCGAGCACCGGCGGCGGTATCCCCTCCGGCGTGGATCACCAGACCATCGGCGGGGGTCCTTTCGCCAGCGGCGGCGTCGGCGCCCTGCCCACCTCGGCCTACCCGGACGCGGTCTACTACTGCAGCCAGGACATCGCCACCGCCTTCTGCGCGGTGTCGCGTGATGGCGGTACGACCTTCGGCGCCGGTGTCCCGACGTACAGCCTGCTCGACTGCGGCGGCCTGCACGGCCACATCAAGGTCGCACCGGACGGCACGGCCTACCTCCCCAACAAGGGCTGCGGCGCCGACCAGGCAGTCGTCGTCTCGAAGGACAACGGCACGACCTGGACCGTCAGCAAGGTTCCGGGCGCCACACCCGGCGATTCCGACCCGTCGGTCGGTGTCGGCTCCAACGGCACCACCTACTTCGGCTACGTCGGCGCCGATGGCAAGCCGGGCGTGGCCGTCAGTCGTGACCAGGGCAAGACCTGGACCGACCGGCAGACCGTCGGCACGTCGTTCGGGATCCAGAACGCGGTCTTCCCGACGGTCGTGGCCGGGGACGATGACCGCGCCTCGATCGCCTACCTCGGCACGCCGGCCGGCGGCAACTACCAGGACAACGCCAACTTCCACGGCATCTGGCACTTGTACGTCGACACGACCTACGACGGCGGCAAGACTTGGGTGACCAGCGATGCCACCCCCGGCGACCCGGTCCAGGTCGGATCCATCTGCACGAGTGGCACCACCTGCGGGGACGACCGCAACCTGCTCGACTTCATGGACGTCACCGTCGACGATCACGGCCGGATCACCGTCGGCTTCGCTGACGGCTGCATCAGCGCCTGCGTCACCGACCCAAACCACACGGGCCGCGACTCCTATGCGACCATCGCCCGCCAGAGCGCCGGCAACACGCTCTTTGCAAAGTACGACCAGCCCACCTCCAACGCCACCCTGTCGTCCCTCGCGGTGGCCGCTGGCAAGGGCGGCAGCGTGACCGCGACCATGCTGGTCAAGAACACCGGCACCACGACGCTCACCGACCTGGGCACCCAGGTGCTCGACGGAACCAGAGTGGTCGGCGCCCTCACGACGGCGAGCCTCGCCCCGGGAGCTAGCAGGACGCTGGGGGTCACCTGGAAGACGACCAAGGGCAATCACACCGTGACCGCAACGGTCGACCCGGCCGACCGGGTCGTCGAGTCGAACGAGGCCGACAACAAGCTGCAGAAGTCAGTCACGGTCCGGTGAGAGGACGTCTGCGCGCGGCCAGGTCGATCGTGACGACCATGGTGATCGGCACCGTCCTGGTCGCGTGCGGCGCCGAGTCCGGACAGGACACGGCGCAGAAGCAGATCGGCGGCGCCGCACCTGCTGATCTCTCCACCTGCGCGGACGACGCGGTGCCCGCCGCCACTACCTACGGCGACGGCTTCCCGTCGGACTGGCCCTTCCCCTCGAATACGGTCGTCCACCACGTCGAGGACCGCGGCGCTGACGGCACCATCGTCAGCGCCATCTCGACCACGTCATTCTCCGCCATCCTGGAGTTCCTCAACCGCGACGCAGTGGACGCCGGCTTCAAGATCGAAGACGGCGAGACCGAGGACCACGACGCCGAGGCCGAGTGGAAGGGCGACGGCTTCCACGGGCGCTGGACCATCCGCGAGTCCGCTACGTGCGCCGGTGAAACTGTGATCCAGGTGCTTTCAACGGCCGACTGAGTATTCCAAGGCCATTTCAGTCGCACGTCCCCTGCGGGCAGCAACCGGCTCCGACGTCCGAGCACTCGGTGAGGCCGCGGCCACCGTGTGCTCGCCGTGCACGGAAGGGGAGACTAGACCGCCCTGGTTCCGTTGCCGCCCGGGAGAAGCGACCGCTCACATGTCCGGACGAATCGTGCGCTTGCCTCGCGTCTGGGGCCGCGAGGTTCCCTCTGGATTGTCTGGTCTGTCGACCCGACGGGAGCCACTGCGGTCGATCTGTGTCCCGCAACCCGATGGTCACGCGGCCCACTGTCCGATGGCGCTGGGCGAGCGAGGCCCGCCCGGCTTCCAGAGGCAGTAACCGCCACCGGCACGCGCCGCGCGCGACCATCCGCCTGCACGCTGCGGAGGCTCACCAGTGCCGGTGTGTGCGACCTCGGCGTCCGCTCGCCATCACCGCTCACCCTGCAGACTGCCGATACCAGGTGGCGGTGGACGTTGGCCGGAAACCGAGGCCCAGGTAGGTCCCTTCGGCCGCTTCGCTCCCGTAGGAGATCTTCACCCGCTCTGCACCTCTCGCGACCAGCCGATCGATGCCAGCGGTCAGCATCGCGCTCGCCAGACCGCGACGCTGGAACTCGTCCTCGACTCTGACGGGCTCAACGAGTCCCACCTTGGTCGTCGGGTCGAACCAGTACAACGAGTAGCCGGCGACCCGCCCGTCAGCGGACTCCACAACGAGGTCGAGGGCCGGGTCGTAGAGCGAGCACTGTTCGAGGCGCTCCTTCACCGCGTCTCCGCTGCGGTGCCGCATGTGATGTGGGACCTCGAGGCGCTGCGTGCCATCCACGAGAGTGAATCCGTCTGCGGGCGCCGAGATGGCCGGCCGATCGGCGGCGTCCATCCAACCGGTGCTGTCGCGGTAGTCAGGCGTGAGGCTGGATCGCCGAGCAACCTCCGCGAAGGCGTCGCCGTCGCTCACGAGAACGTCGAAACCTGCCAACGCGTGCTCCGCAGCATGTTCCAGCGCTCGACCCCACACGTCGTCGGGCTCGCAGCCCGACACACCGGGGACAACGACCGGGTCGCACTGCCACGTGTCGTTATCCGAGCTCGTCAGGAGGACACCGGCGACGGGCCCGTCGTCGTCGAGCCAGAAGAGCTGATCGATCTCATCAGACTGTTGCGGTTTTCGCCACCACCACTGCACGTCGGCGGCCTCCCACAGTCCGGCCAGAGGGTCGGCCAGACGAGCGCGTTGAAGCA
>NZ_JANPEO010000311.1:0-1555 GCF_031422975.1 Nocardioides sp.
CGCAGCTCGTCGATGATGCGGCCGTCGGAGAGGAAGACGACGCGATCGGTGTAGGACGCCGCCACCGGGTCGTGGGTCACCATCACGATGGTCTGGCCGTGGTCGGCAGCGCTGCGGCGGAGCAGGTCGAGCACCTCGGCACCCGACTGGGAGTCGAGGTTGCCGGTCGGCTCGTCGGCGAAGACGATGGTGGGTCGGCCGACCAGCGCCCGCGCGACCGCGACCCGCTGCTGCTGACCGCCCGAGAGCTGGTTGGGCCGGTGGCCGAGGCGATCACGGATCCCGACCGTCTCGATCACGGTGTCGAACCACGCGCGGTCGGGCTTGCGGCGGGCGATCGCCTGCGGGAGGACGATGTTCTCCTCGGCGCTGAGCGTCGGGACCAGGTTGAAGGACTGGAACACGAAACCGATCTCGTCGCGGCGCAGGCGGGTCAGTTCCTTGTCCTTGAGCTTCCCGAGCTCTCGTTCACCGATGAACACCTCGCCCGACGTCGCCGTGTCGAGCGCGGCGCAGCAGTGCATGAGGGTGGACTTGCCCGAGCCGCTCGGCCCCATGATGGCGGTGAACTCGCCGGCCACCAGGTCCAGCGTCACGCCGTCCAGCGCGCGCACCATCGCGTCACCCTTGCCGTAGGTCTTGGTCAGGTCCCGCACTCGCGCGGCCACTCCTGGTGGTGTGGCCACGCGTCCCATCCCGGTCATCGTCATGCGCCAAGACTCCCGCACCCGCACAAACTCCCGCTACCGGGATTCACCCTGAGTCGCGCGTCAGGGTTGTGTCGAACGCATGTTCGACCTAGGCTCGTGCGCGTGGACTTCCAGTCGACCCTGTTCGCGCCCGACATCCCCGCCGGTCCCGGGGCGGGAGCACTCCTCGCACCGGAGCGGACCCACCTTGCCGCAGGCGCCTGGCTCGACGTCCAGCGCAACTGGCTGGGGGGCGCCGACGACGTGTTCGCGACCATGCTCTCCGCGGTCCCGTGGCGCGCGGAGCGACGCCAGATGTATGACCGCCTCGTGGACGTGCCCCGCCTGGTGCACACCTACGTGCTCGCAGACGCGCTCCCCCACCCCGCGCTCGCCGACGCGCGCGACGCGTTGAGCGCCTACTACCGGCCTGAGCTGGGTGAGCCGTTCGTGAGCGCAGGCTGCTGCTACTACCGCGACGGCAGGGACTCGGTCGCCTGGCACGGCGACACGATCGGCCGCGGCAACACCCAGGACACGATGGTCGCGATCGTCTCCCTGGGCGACCCACGCAGGCTGGCGCTGCGCCCACGCGGCGGCGGCGACTCGATCGGGGTGACCCTGGGGCACGGCGACCTCGTCGTGATGGGTGGCTCGTGCCAGCGCACCTGGGAGCACGCCATCCCCAAGGTGGCCTCGTGCGGCCCGCGGATCAGCGTGCAGTTCCGGCCGCTGAACGTCTTCTGAGAGCCGCTCAGAACTCCACCCGGGGAGCCGCGTCGTGACCCTCGGGCGCCTCGTAGAACTCGCGCCTGCTGACGCCTGCAACGCCGGTGAACATGGCGGCGGGTGGCATCTATACCATC
>NZ_JANPEO010000312.1:0-2742 GCF_031422975.1 Nocardioides sp.
CGCACTGTCCTCGTGCCCTAACACCCTGGCAATGCATGCTGTCAAGAGTGCCGAACCGTTGCTGGGGCGCCGTTCGAGACCATGTCCACCCGCCGCACGATCCGCGCAGGTGGCTGACGCGCGAGCGCGGCATACCGCAGCCGCGATCACGACGCGTCATGTGGTGCGAAGTCCCGTAGTCCGGGAGTCGCACCCTGGCGCCCGGGTAGTCCTGCAGGTGGTTCATACTACGAACGTGTCAGTCTCGTCAGAGGCTGGCTTCGCGGACGTGGTGTAGTTGCAGCACGCTTCCCTTCCAGGGAAGGGGTCGAGGTTCAAATCCTCGCGTCCGCTCGAGTTCACCAAGCCGGAGCCCAGCAGTTCCTCGCTGGCACGGAACGGCGTTGTGTGCTCGCCTCCCCACGACCGCACCTGCCCGCTACTTCCGGCTCGGAGGCGCACGCGGCAGGTAGGAGCTGGAGCAGCGCCCCGGCACACAGCGGATCCAGGTCAGGGCCGGGACACCACCGGCCACCTGAGGAAGAGTTCGCGGCCACCGACTGCGAGGAGGGCCGCGAGGGTCCACAGTCCGACCGAGATCGACAGGTAGTGGACACCGTCGTACAGATCGTGATGGTCGGGGTCACCTACCGCGAAGCCGATGAAGGGCAGTGCGGCGAACCAGAGTGCCGCGAGTGCCGGAGCGAACCAGATCGGCCGCCGGTACGCCAGCGCCCAGCCGCCGAGGAGCGCGCTGAGCAGAAACACCCCGAGGCCCATGGGGGCTCCCAGGAACGGGAGCGCGAGGAGGGCCGCGAGGCGCCAGCCCTTGGAGCGGCCGGTCAGGCGCGCGCCTCGCACCAGCCCCAGCCCCAGCCCGCCGATCGCAGCACTGAGGATGATCGCCAGCGTCCCGGACCAGCTGAACGGGTCCGGGTGGACGACGATCAGTCGCATCCACAGCCGCGCGAGCACGCCGACCCAGGCACCCAGCAGGATCCCGAGCGCTCCCCAGACGAACACAGCTCAGGCCGTCGCGTCGGGGTCAAGTCGGCAGTCGACCATCGGGCGCACCTGAGCGAGGTGGTCGAGGGTTAGATCGTGGCCGGCCACGGCGCACCCCCCAGCACCCTCCCGACCGCGTCGGAGAAGGCTTGCCACGCCCGCCGCTGCTCGGCGAGCGCCTTCCTCCCGGCCCTGGTCACCGTGTACGTGCGCCGCGGGCGACCGACAGCCTCGCTCCAGACGCTCGCAAGCAGGCCCTCCCGCTCCAACCGGTGCAGCACCGGGTAGATCGTGCCCTCCGGCAGGTCGAACGAATCCCCGCTGCGCGCCCTGAGCTCCTCGATCACGGCATAGCCGTGCAGCGGACCCGCGGCCAGGACCGCCAGTACGAGCATGTCCAAGTGCCCCTTGATGGTGGATCCCCTCATACCTAGCAAGGCTAGGCCTAGGCTCGCTAGGGTTCAAGGCCTGAAGGCTCAACGAAGTAGAGGAGTGAAACTCCTGCCGACGAGCCTGAGTGCCCTGGTCGTATCAGGCGAGCAGTGACGGCGCGATGACCAGTGCAAACAGCCCAGATCAGCGGTAGTTGGTGAACTGCACCGCGAAGTCGTAGTCCTGCGACTTCACCAGTGCTTGCACGGCCTGGAGGTCGTCGCGCTTCTTCGACGACACCCGCAGTTCGTCGCCCTGGACCTGCGCCTTGACGCCCTTGGGGCCCTCGTCGCGGATGAGCTTGGAGATCTTCTTGGCGTCCTCGGAGGTGATGCCCTCCTTGAGCGTGATGTCGATCTTGGACACCTGGCCCGACTGGCGCGGCTCGGAGGCGTCGAGGATCTTCAGGCTCTGGTCGCGCTTGATCAGCTTGTCCTGGAAAACGCTGAGCACGGCGCTGGCCCGGTCGTCGGCGGAGGCGACGATCTCGATGGCCTGGTCGCCCTTCCACTCGATCGTGGCGCCGGTTCCCTTGAAGTCGAATCGGGTGGCGATCTCGCGCGCCGCCTGGCTCAGCGCGTTGTCCACCTCCTGGCGGTCGAGCTTGCTCACGATGTCAAAGCTTGAGTCGGCCATGGGGCTCCTCCGGTTTTCTGTCTACGTCGGTCTGACGCTATCCTTTCGTCTCGTTGTCACCCGGCCAAGCTCGCCCTTGGCTCGGGCGTCAGCACGGCAGATTGCCCGAGCGGCCAATGGGAGCGGACTGTAAATCCGTCGGCGTATGCCTTCGAAGGTTCGAATCCTTCATCTGCCACCAACGGCCCCGCACTGTCGGGGCCGTTCGGCATTTCGGCCGACCCCCCTGCGATGCTGTCGCCATGGCCGCCGAGCAGATCCACGACATCGGCCGCCGCCGGGCGTGGGCCGTCTGGGGAGTGGCGTTGGCGGTCTACGTCCTGGCCGTCTTCCACCGCAGTTCGCTCGGCGTCGCGGGCATCCTCGCGGCCGAGCGCTACAACATCAACGCCACCAGCCTGGCCACGTTCACCGTGCTCCAACTCGTCGTCTACGCCGGGATGCAGGTGCCCGTCGGGGTGCTGCTCGACCGCTTCGGCTCGCGGGCCATGTTGCTGTGCGGGTTGGTGCTGATGACCGCCGGGCAGCTGGGGTTCGCGTTCAGCACGTCGTTCGGCGGCGCTGTCATGTCCCGGGCCGTTCTCGGCGCCGGCGACGCGATGATCTTCGTCAGCGTGATCCGGATAGTGAGCGTCTGGTTCCTCGTGCGGCAGGCCCCGATGATCACCCAGCTCACCGGCCTCACCGGCC
>NZ_JANPEO010000313.1:0-4682 GCF_031422975.1 Nocardioides sp.
GGGCACCTTCGCGGCTCGCACCGCGGTGCCCGGCTCGAGGTCGGCGTACAACCGGCTCACCGGCGGAGCCGACTTCAACGGTGACGGTCGCGGCGACCTGGTCGCACGCACCGCGAAGGGCAAGGTCTACATCCACACCGCCCGCGGCGACGGCTCCTTCTCACTGCCCATCGGCCCCGCCGCCAATGTGCGGGCCCTGCGGTCGCTCACCTCGGCCGGCAGCCTCGTCGGCGACGCCGCCCCCGACCTGATCGGCGTCAAGGGCAACAGCCTCGTGGTCGTCCCCAACAAGGGCACCTACGAGCTCGGGGCCCCCATCGACACGGGCGTGTCGTTGGCGGACGCCGACCTCATCATCAACGCAGGAGACTGGGACCGCGACGGTGCCGGCGACGTGGTGGCCCGGGGCCGCGACGGCTGGCTCCGGCTCTACCGCGGAAACACCGCGGGCCAGCTGGCCGAACCGGTCCAGCTCGGCAACGGCTTCGGCGGCATCGCCGGCCTCACGGCCGTCGGTGACGTCACCGGCGACGGCTTCCCCGACCTCCTGGGGACGCCGCCCGGCGGTGCGCTGATGGTCTATGCGGGCACGGGCACGGGCATCTCGGTCGGGCGCACGGTGGCCGGGCGCACGGTCGCCCGGACGGGGCTGCCGGCCGACCTGACGCCCTTCGACTGGGTGATCCCGGTCAGCGACATCAAGGGCAGCGGGACCGGCGACTACCTGCTGCGCCAGCCCAGCACCGGCTACCTCTACCTCTACGCCGGCACGCGCGCCGGCGTGGCGCCGCCGCGCTTCCTCGGGGAGGGAATGGGGGCCTACGACCTGGCCGGCTGAGGCGACCGACCGCGGTCAGACTCGATGCGTGGCGCGCTCCGCGTCGTACGTCGACTGCGACCGCTCGGACGCACAGTGCCGGACGAGGACCAGCGAGCCGCTCCGTGCGAGTGGCTCGGTGACGGTGACGATTCCCGGTGGGGAAGCCGGGTTCGTGACCGAGAAGAGACGGCCGCCGTCGGTGAGGAGACTCCCGGCGGCGGCCGCCTCCATGAGCTCTTCCTGTGTCTGGCGCACGGCGCCGACGGCGAGCGAGAGATCGACGGCCAGGTCGGCCCCGGTCGGCGGGTCCCACGGCGCGAACGCGTCGGGCTGGGTCCAGATCTCGATGCCGACGTCGTGGACCCCAGGCGGGACCGGCTCGGCGAACCGCACGCCCAGCGGGCGCAGGCTGCACGCGAAGACTGGCAGGTCGTCGGCGCGGTCGGCCCAGGCGGGCAGGGTGTCGGGTCCGCAGACCACCGCATCGGGCTCGTCGCCGTCGGTGATGGTCAGGCCGACGGTCCACGCGGCGCCGAGGAAGACCGGTCCGAGCCAGTGTGTGGGCAGGTCGAGGCGCAGCCGCATCCCACGCTCGAGATCGCCCTCCTCGACCAGCAGCCCGGCGGCCTTGGCCACCCAGTTGGCGTAGGTCGTGAGCGACAGCTCGACCCGCTCGTCGCTCGCGTGGTCGTAGAACGTGATGAACGGGCGTCCCGCGTCGCCGCGCAGTTGTCGGGTCAGCTCGGCTGAGAACGTCGTCACATCCGCGAGCCTAGGGCGGCGGCCAGCATCGTCCCCGCGGTGGCCTACTGTCGCGCCCATGAGCGAGCACCGTGCCGTCGAGAAATCCGAGAACCTCGACCACTTCTGGGCCGTGATCCCCGCCGGCGGGGCCGGCACCCGGCTCTGGCCGCTGTCTCGCCAGGGCTCGCCCAAGTTCCTGCACGACCTGACCGGGAACGGACGCACTCTGATCCAGGCCACCTACGACCGCCTGGCGCCGCTGGCGGCCGACCGGATGCTCGTCGTCACCGGTCGAGCCCATCGCGACGAAGTGGTCGCCCAGCTGCCGGAGCTCGGCGCGGACGCGGTGGTCGCCGAGCCGTCGGCGCGCGAGTCGATGGCGGCGATCGGACTCGCCGCCGCCCTCCTCGAGGCCCGCGACCCCGACGCCGTGATGGGGTCGTTCGCCGCCGACCACGTCATCACCGAGACGCACGCCTTCCGCGCCGCGACCGCCACCGCCGTCGAGGCCGCCCGGGCGGGCTGGCTGGTGACCATCGGCATCGAGCCGACACACCCGGCGACCGGGTTCGGCTACATCAACGTCGGCGCCGCCGTCGACGGCGTCGCGGGTGCCTTCGAGGTCCGCGAGTTCGTGGAGAAGCCGTCGGTCGAGGTCGCTGCGGCGTACGTCGAAGCCGGCTACCGCTGGAACGCAGGCATGTTCGTGGTGCGGCCCGGGGTGCTCCTGGACCTGCTCGCCGAGCAGGACCCCGTGTTCACGGCTGCGCTGCGGGGCATCGCAGCCGACCCGTCCACGCTGGCCGCGGTCTGGCCGACACTGCCCAGGATCGCGGTCGACCACGCCGTCGCCGAGCCGGCCGCGGCCGCCGGTCGGGTGGCCGTGGTGCCCGGCACCTTCGGCTGGGACGACGTCGGCGACTTCGCCTCGCTCCGGACGCTGCTGGGCGGCGACGACCCGGTCACCGTGCTCGGTGACCGCGAGCTCGTGCGCACCGTCGACGCAGACGGACTCGTCGTGCCCCACGGTGGGCGGATGGTGGCTGTGGTCGGCCTGCGCGACGTCGTGGTGGTCGACACCGGCGACGCGCTCCTGGTGACCACGCTCGAGCGCGCGCAGGACGTGAGGGCGATCGTGGCCGCCCTCAAGCAGGACGGCCACGGGCACCTCACGTGAGGCGCGGGACTACTTGACGGTCGGCTCCGGGGAGTCGAGGTAGGGGTACTCCTTCATGAAGGACTCCAGTGCGGCGCCACTCGGGGCCGAGCAGTACTGGAAGACGCCGACCTGCTTGTCCGGGGCGGTCTCACCCGCACCGCCGACCGACCAGTGGGTGATCGCGACGTGCTGGTCGCCGGGGAAGGGCTCACCGTCGTCGGAGGTCCACGGCACGGCCTTGAACTTGTCGCGGAGGTTGTCGGTTCCCTTGAGCTTCTCGGCGATCCCGCGCAGGTCGTCCATCATCGAGTCGCTGTCGGCGACGGTCTGGTCGAACCAGAGGATCGTGTAGCCGTGCTCGAGGTTGTGCACGAGCTCGCCCACGTCGGGGCGGTCGGTGCCGGTGTAGAGCTTGCGCTCCATGCCGTCCCACACGTTGTAGTGCTGGCCGAACGCCGGCGGCGAGTCCTCGTACTGGATCGGGGTGCCCGGCTCCACGTGCTCCTGCGACCCGTTGGCCTTCTTCGTCGTGATCTCGCCGCACACCTTGGCGTCGGCACCGATCTCGTCGAGGTTCTTGGCGGAGAAGCTGCGCAGGTCGTACCAGTCCTTGATCGGCTGGTAGGCCGCGGCGCCGATGATCAGCAGAGCGACGACGACGCACACACCGACGATGGCGTAGCCGCGACGCTTCTCGGCGCCCTTCTGCTTGTTGCGGATGGAGTCGATGACCGCCTGACGGTCGGTCCTGTCCTTCTTGGCCACGGCGTGTGAGTCTCTCGAGATCGATGGGCGCGCCCAGGAGCAGGCGGGGTCGGGGGCAGAGTCTACGGAGTCGTCGGTGAGACCCGTGCCACGACTCCCGATTCCCCGTGCTGCCAGTTCGCCAGTCGCCAGCCGTGGGCGAAGCAGACCGCCGCCACGACCCTCTCGTCGGGGATACCGGCGATCTCGAGGTCGAGCGAGGTGGGCTCGTCGTCGTCGGTGAGTGCGGCCGAGATCCAGCCGGAGAGGTGCACGCGGCCGATCGCCTCGATCAGGCTGGACGGGTCGACGGGCTCGCCGAACGGCAGCTGGTCCGCCTCGGTGCCGGCCAGCGCGCGAATGACGGCCTCGCGGGCGCCGTACCCGAAGAGGTCGGCACCGTCGGGACGGATCAGCGACGTGGCGCCCGGACCGTCCTCGCCGGTGGGCAGCACCAGGTCGGCACGGCCGCGGACCACGGCGACGGGTCGAGCGCCGAGCTTGCCCTGCACCAGGTCGGCGGCACCGGCGATCTCGTCGGCCACGGCCGGCAGGGTGACGACGAGATCGTTGCCGTAGGCGTCCACCCGGCCGGCGAAGTCCTCGGCGACGCGCAGTCCGGCCGCGCCGATCGCGATGTCGGTCTGCCCTTCTCGCCAGGCGCGCCCGGCGGTGTCGGTGACGAGGACGGCGAGGACCGCGCCCGTGAGCTCGTGCAGCCGCGTGCGCAACGCCCGGGCGCTGGCGTCCGGATCCAGCGGCAGCAGCGCGATCGAGCCCGCCTCGACGTTGGAGGCGTCGATGCCGGCAGCCGCCATCGTCAGCCCGAGCCGGTTGCGCACGATCACGGTGGCTCCGCGGCGGGCGACGACGCGGAGGGTCTCCTCGGCGAGGGCGTCGTCGCGTCCACCCGCCCGGACCCGGCCCTCGGCCTTGCTGATCACCTTGCTCGTGACGACGACGATGTCGCCGTCGACGAGGTCGGTCGAGGCGGCGATCAGGGCCGCAAGGTCCGACTCCGCGGTGATCTCGGGCAGTCCGTCGGGTGCGGTGACCTCCAGACCTGTCACGCCGGCCGGACCAGCTCGATCGCGGCAGCAGCCATGGCCGCCGTCGCGTCGTGGTCGGACATCAGGAGGGGTACGGCGACGCACGCGATGCCCGCGGCCTCGACCGCCGCGACGTGGTGCGCGTCGGACTCGTCGACGAGCCAGC
>NZ_JANPEO010000314.1:0-6648 GCF_031422975.1 Nocardioides sp.
GCGGCGCTGGAGCTGGTCGCGGAAGCACTCCTCGACGAACCACTCAACGACACACCCGCAGAAGGGAGCAGCACCCGATGAGAGCAATCCTGCTCGGTGGTGGACTCTCCCTGCTGATCTCGCTGATCGGCACCCGCTACGCCATCGTCGTGCTCGCGCGCCGGGGCTACGGCCAGGAGATCCGCGACGACGGCCCCACCACGCACCACACGAAGCGCGGCACCCCGACCATGGGTGGCATCGTCATCATCCTGGCCACGGTCGTCGGCTACTTCACGGCCAAGCTGATCACCATGCAGACCCCGTCGGCCTCGGCGATGCTGCTGCTCTTCCTCTTCGTGGGCCTCGGCACGGTGGGCTTCCTCGACGACTTCATCAAGATCAGCCGCCAACGCAACCTTGGTCTGCGTAGTCGCGCCAAGCTGATCGGCCAGACCGTGATCGCCGTGACGTTCGGCATCCTGGCGCTCTCTCCGGCGCTCGCGGACGACCGCGGCAAGACCCCCGCGTCCCACAGCCTCTCGTTCATCCGCGACTACGAGCGGTTCGCGTTGCCGACCGTCGTGGTGATCGTGCTGATCTGGTTCTTCGTCACCGGCTTCAGCAACGCCGTCAACCTCACCGACGGCCTCGACGGGCTCGCCACCGGTGCCAGCATCCTGGTCTTCGCCGCCTACACGCTGGTCAACATCTGGCAGAACTCGCAGTCGTGCGCCCTGGAGAGCGGCGCCGCCTGCTACGAGGTGCGCGATCCGCTAGACCTTGCCGTGGTGTGTGCCGCCATCACCGGCGCCTGCTTCGGCTTCCTGTGGTGGAACGCGTCGCCGGCCCAGATCTTCATGGGCGACACCGGCTCGCTCGCCCTCGGCGGCGCGCTCGCCGGGCTGGCCATCATGACCCGCACCGAGTTCCTGCTCCTCATCATTGGTGGCCTGTTCGTGGTCATCACGCTCTCGGTCATGATCCAGGTGTCGGTGTTCAAGGTGAGTCGGGCCAGCGGCCTGTTCCGGTCGGTCTTCGGTGTCAAGGCAGGCCACCGGGTGTTCCGGATCGCGCCCCTGCAGCATCACTTCGAGAACCTCGGCTGGGCCGAGGTCACCATCGTGATCCGCTTCTGGATCATCACCGGCCTCTGCGTGGCCGCGGGTCTCGGCATCTTCTACGCCGAATGGGTGGCCGGGATCGGATGACGCGTCCGGACCCCGACGCGCTGGGTCGACACGACTCCTGGGACGGCGTGCGTGCGGCCGTCGCCGGCTTCGGCGTCTCCGGGTTCGCGGCGGCCGACAACCTGCTCTTCCTGGGCGCGGATGTGACAGCGCTCGACGAGACCAGCACCGAGGAGAAGGCCGAGAAGGCCGAGCTCCTGGAGACCCTCGGCGCCACCGTCCGGCTCGCGCCGGGTGCGACCGACACGCTGCCCGCCGACGTCGACGTCCTCGTCACGTCGCCCGGGTGGAGGCCGTCGTCGCCGCTGCTCGCCCAGGCGGCAGCCCGCGGCATCCCGATCTGGGGTGAGGTCGAGCTCGCCTGGCGGCTGCGCGACCCCGAGCACGCGGCCCCCTGGCTGGCGGTCACCGGCACCAACGGCAAGACCACCACCGTGCAGATGCTCGACTCGATCCTGCGCGCCGCTGGCCTGCGCAGCGCGGCCGTCGGCAACGTCGGGCGCCCGGTCGTCGAGGCGGTCATGGATCCCGAGCCCCACGACGTGTTCGCCGTCGAGCTCTCCAGCTTCCAGCTGCACTACACGCAGTCGATGAGCGCCGAGTCCGCCGTCGTGCTCAACCTCGCCGAGGACCACCTCGACTGGTACGACGGACCGCACGCCGTGTCACAGAAGATGGCCGACTACGCCGCCGACAAGGGCCGCATCTACCACCAGGTCCAGCGTGCCGCGGTGTACAACGTCGCCGACCCGGAGACGGAGCGACTTGTCGCGGACGCCGACGTGGTCGAGGGCGCCCGTGCGATCGGCTTCACCCTGGGCATGCCCGGTGTCGGGATGGTCGGCGTCGTCGAGGACTTCCTGGCTGACCGGGCGTTCATCGAGCAGCGAGCGAGCACCGCGGCCGAGCTGTGCACCATCGCCGACCTGGCCTCTCCCGCGCCGCACTTCGTCGCCAACGCGCTGGCCGCGGCCGCCCTCGCGCGGTCCCACGGCGTCTCGCAGGAGGCGGTCCGGGAGGGGTTGCGCTCCTTCAAGCCCGACGGACACCGGATCGCGCGCGTGGCCGAGGCCGACGGCGTGACCTGGGTCGACGACAGCAAGGCCACCAACCCGCATGCCGCCATGAGCTCGCTGCAGGCCTACGAGTCCGTTGTCTGGGTCGCCGGCGGCCTGGCCAAGGGGGCTCACTTCGACGACCTCGTCCAGTCGGTCCGTGGTCGGCTGCGCGGCGCCGTACTCCTCGGTCGTGATCGGCGGGTGATCGCCGACGCGCTTTCGCGACACGCCCCCGATGTGCCCGTCATCGAGATCGGCGACGGTCAGACTGGAGCACCGATGGACCGCGTCGTCGACGCAGCCGCACAACTCGCCCGCCCCGGCGACACCGTGCTGCTCGCGCCGGGATGTGCCTCCATGGACATGTTCGCCAACTACGGCGCCCGAGGCGACCAGTTCGCCGCCGCGGTGCACCGCCGGTTGGGCCGCCCGAGCGGCTGATCAGAGACCGACGAGGAAGGGGACACCCGATGGCGACCACCACGCCCGCCGGGACCCCCACCCGGGCTCGGGTCCAGCCCACGGTGCACGCGGCCGCGCTGCGTGCCGCCCTGGACCGCCCGCTGTCGTCCTACTACCTGCTGCTCGGTGCGTCGGCGCTGCTGCTGACCATCGGCCTGATCATGGTGCTGAGTGCGTCCAGCGTCTACAGCTTCCGCTACTACGACGACTCCTATGCCGTCGTGAAACGGCAGCTGCTGTGGGTGGTGCTCGGCCTACCGTGCGCCTTCATCGCCTCCCGGCTCTCCGTGAGCTGGGTGCGCGCCCTGGCCTGGCCGGCCTACGTCGTGTCGTTGACGCTGCTGCTGCTCACCGCGTTCCTCGGTGTCGAGCGCAACGGCAACCAGAACTGGCTGGCGGTCGGTCCGCTCGCCATCCAGCCCTCCGAGATCGCCAAGCTCGGCCTGATCCTGTGGGCCGCCAACGTCTACGCCCGCAAGGAGCGCCGCCTCGGCAGCGTGCACCACGTGATGATCCCGGTCGTGCCGGGCATGCTGCTGGCGACGGCCCTGGTGGTGGCCGGTCGTGACCTCGGGACGGCGCTGGTGCTGTTCGCGATCCTGCTGGGCATGCTGTGGGTGGTCGGCGCCCCGGCCCGGCTCTTCGTGGTCTGTCTCTCGGTGGTCGGTGCCGTGGCGGTGTTCCTGGCCGCCATGGACTCCGAGCGGCTCTCCCGGATCACCAACTTCTCCGACCCGTTCAAGGACTACCTCAACTCCGGCTGGCAACCGGCCCACGGCCTGTACGCCCTCTCGACCGGCGGCTGGTTCGGCCAGGGCATCGGCGCCTCCACCCAGAAGTGGGGCGACCTGCCCGAGGCCCACACGGACTTCATCTTCGCCGTGCTGGGCGAGGAGCTCGGGCTGGTGGGCACCCTGCTCGTCATCGGCCTTTTCTTCACCATCGCCTTCGCCGCCGTGCGGATCGCCATGCACACCGAGGACCCGTTCGTGCGCTACATGACCTTCGGCATCGTGGTGTGGCTGCTCGGCCAGATGGTCATCAATGTGGGCATGGTCCTCGCGGTGCTCCCGGTGATCGGGATCCCGCTACCACTCGTGTCCTACGGCGGCTCGGCGCTGCTGCCCTCGCTGGTCGCGCTCGGGATCCTGGTCGGCTTCGCCCGCCGTGAGCCCGAAGCCGCGCGTGCCCTCGCCGCCCGCAGGCGCAACCGCTCGGCGGGGCTGTCGGCCGGCCGCTAGGTTCCCACTGATATGCGCATCCTGCTCGCCGGCGGCGGTTCCGCCGGCCACACCTCGCCCCTGATCGCCACAGCCGACGCCCTGCGGCGTCTCGACCCGAGCGTCGAGATCACCTGCCTGGGCACCCGCGAGGGACTCGAGGCCCGGCTCATCCCCGAGGCCGGTCTGCCGCTGGAGTTCGTGCCCCGGGTCCCGCTGCCTCGCCGACCGGGCGCCGACCTGCTTCGCGTGCCCGGTCGACTCCGCGCCGCCCGCCGGTCCGCCATCGAGATCGTCGACCGGCTGCGTCCCGACGTCGTCGTCGGCTTCGGGGGCTACGTCTCGGTGCCGGCCTATCTCGCCGCGCGCACGCGCGGCGTGCCGCTCGTCGTGCACGAGGGCAACGCGATCGCCGGCGTTGCCAACAGGCTGGGTGCGCGGCTCACGCACCACGTCGCGACCAGCTTCCCGGCGACCGCGCTGCCGCACGCCACCTACATCGGGCTGCCGATCCGGCGCATGATCTCGACCCTCGACCGCGCTGCCCTGCGCGAGGAGGCACTGGCTCGCTTCGGGCTCGCAGCCGACCGCCCGACGCTGCTGGTGACCGGCGGCTCCCAAGGCGCGGCCCGCATCAACGCCGCGGTCTCGCAGGCCGCCCCGGCGCTGGCCGCGGCCGGCATCCAGGTGCTCCACGTCGTCGGGCCCACGCACACCCTCGAGCTGCCCGAGGGCGCCGGCACCTACGTCATCGAGCAGTACGTCGACCGGATGGACCTGGCCTACGCCGCGGCCGACGCCGTGCTGTGCCGGGCCGGCAGCAACACGGTCACCGAGGTGTCGGGCGTGGGACTGCCCGCGGTCTACGTGCCGCTGCCGATCGGCAACGGCGAGCAGGCACTCAACGCCCGGCCGGTGATCGACGCCGGTGGCGGGCTGCTCGTCGCCGACGCGGCCCTCACCCCCGAATGGGTGGCTGCGACGCTGCCCGCCCTGCTCACCGACCACGCCCGCCTCGACGCCATGGGCGCCGCGGCTGCCGACGTGATCCCGCTCGACGCCGACGAGTTGCTGGCGCGCATCATCCTCGAGGCGGGTTCGCGATGAGGCTGCCGGTCCCCGACGTGCTCCTGCCCGCAGACCAGCTCGGCCGGGTGCACTTCATCGGCATCGGCGGCGCGGGGCTGTCGGCGATTGCTCGCATCATGGCCGCCAACGGCATCGCGGTCTCCGGCTCCGACGACCAGGACACCCCTTTCCTTCCTGCCCTGCGCGAGCTGGGCGTCACCTGCCACCTCGGCTACGACCCGGACCATCTGGGCCATCTCGCGGACGGCGACACCGTTGTGGTCACCACCGCCGCCCGCGAGGACAACGTCGAGGTCGCCGAGGCCCGTCGACGTGGCCTGCGCCTGTTGCCGCGCTCGGCCGGGCTCGCCGCCACCATGGCCGGGAGCCGGGTGCTCGCCGTGGCCGGCACCCACGGCAAGACCACGACCACCGGCTTGTTGACCAGTGCGCTGCTGGCTGCCGGTGCGGACCCGACCTACGCCGTGGGCGGCGTGCTCACCGCGACCGGCCAAAACGCCGATGCCGGCACCGATGACCTCTTCGTCGCGGAGGCGGACGAGTCCGACGGCGCGTTCCTCGTCTACCGGCCGCATGCCGCGATCGTCACCAACGTCGAGGCCGACCACCTCGACAACTGGGGGACCGAGGAGGCCTACCACGCGGCCTTCGACGAGTTCGCCGACACCGTGGACCGCCACGGCTTCCTGGTCTGCTGCGTCGACGATCCGGGCGCGCGGACCCTTGCCGCGACCGCCCGCGAGAGCGGCCTCGAGGTCATCACCGTCGGCGAAGCAGCTGACTGCGACGTACGCATCGCCGACCTCGTCCTCGAGGGCAGCACGTCGAGGAGCCACATCGTCCGCGACGGGGCCGACCTGGGGGAGCTGCGCCTGCGCATCCCCGGTCGGCACTACGCCCTCGATGCGGCCGCCGCGCTGGCGATGGGCCTGCGCCTGGGCTTCCCGTTCGGAGAGCTCGCCGACGGGCTGGCCGCCTTCACCGGCACCGGCCGCCGGATGGAGCTCAAGGGCGAGGCTGCCGGGGTGCGCGTCTACGACTCCTACGCCCACCATCACGTCGAGATCGCCGGTGACCTGCAGGCCGCCCGGTCGGTCGTGGGCGCCGGTCGCCTTGTGGTGGCCTTCCAGCCGCACCTCGTCTCGCGCACCCGGACCCTCGGCGCGCAGATGGGTCAGGCCCTGGGCGCCGCGGACGAGGTCGTCGTGCTCGACGTCTACCTCGCCCGGGAGGACGCTGACCCGGCCGTCACCGGACGCCTGGTCGCCGATGCCGTACCCCTGCCGGCCGCGCAGGTCATGTTCGAGGCCGACTTCGATGCCGTGCCCGCCGAACTCGTCGCCCGCGCCCGCCCCGGGGACGTCATCTTGACCCTGGGGGCCGGCAGCATCACCCAGCTGGCAGCCCCCATCCTCGCCCTCCTGCAGGAGCGCGATGCCTGAGACCCGCACCCCCGACGCGCGTGCGACCGAGTCCCCTGACGAGCGGGCCGAGCGACGCACGCGGCAACGCTTCGCCCGCCGGCAGTGGGCCCGGCGCTGGATGCGCTGGAAGTACATCGTCGCGTTGGTGCTGCTCGTCGCGATGTCCGCCACCGGCGTCTGGCTGGTCTTCTTCTCCGCCACCTTGTCGGTGACGAGGGTGGAGGTG
>NZ_JANPEO010000315.1:0-5563 GCF_031422975.1 Nocardioides sp.
GGATCTTCTTGCGCACCAGGTCGGCGACCGGGGCGTAGGCGTTGGTGCGGACCTCACCGGCGACGACAACGAGGCCGGTCGTCAACAGGGTCTCGACGGCGACGCGGAGGTTCTCCTTGTCCGCGTCGTTCTCCATCAGGTAGTCCAGGACGGTGTCGCTGTTCTGGTCGGCGATCTTGTCCGGGTGACCCTCGGTCACAGACTCCGAGGTGAAGAGGCGTCCAGCCACAGCGGTGCTCCTGTCAGGGGTGCTCAGGTGTTCTTCGATGGATCGGGCGCTCGCGTGGTTCGCGTGCGTGCCTGTTGCCACGATAGCGACCGCCCACTATGCGGGACGTCCGTCTCAGTGGTCGAATCGACGTACGACCTCGTCCCAGACGACCTGGGCGAGGGCGCGCTTGGTGCCGTGGGGTACGTCGACGCTGCCGCCGTCGGCCCCGAGAAGGATCGCCTCGTTGTCGGGGCTGCCGAAGACCGCTCCCCCGCTGACGTCGTTGACGACCAACAGGTCACAGCCCTTGCGGGCCAGCTTGGCCCGGCCCAGCTCCACCACCGAGCCGGTGGCGTCACCGGTCTCGGCCGCGAAACCGACGATCACCGATCCCTCGCGCAGTCGGTGCTGCGAGATCTCCCGGAGGATGTCGGGGTTCTGCTCGAGCTCGATGGCCGGGGACGAGCCGTCCTCGAGCTTCTTGATCTTGGCCCGGCTCACCGAGGTCGGGCGGAAGTCGGCGGGTGCGGCGGCCATCACCACCGCATCGGCGGAGGCTGCCGCGGACACGACGGCGTCGTGCAGCTGAGCGGTGGTCTCCACCGCGATCACCTTGACCCCGGCCGGGTCCGGCAGCGCCACGTTGGCAGCGATGAGGGTGACCTCGGCTCCGCGGGCGAGCGCCGCTCGTGCCAGGGCGTAGCCCTGGAGACCGGACGACCGGTTGCCCAGGAAGCGCACCGGGTCGAGGTATTCGCGGGTGCCACCGGCGCTGACGACCACGTGCCGACCGGCCAGGTCGGGCGCCAGGACACCGCGGTCGAGCACGTCGAGCGCGACGTCGAAGATCTCGGCCGGGTCGGGCAGGCGTCCCTTGCCGGTGTCCTTGCCGGTCAGGCGACCCTCGGCGGGCTCGATGACGATCGCCCCGCGAGCGCGCAGGGTCGCGACGTTGGCCACGGTGGCGGGGTGCTCCCACATCTCGGTGTGCATGGCGGGCGCGAACACGACCGGGCAGCGTGCGGTCAGCAAGGTGTTGGTGAGCAGGTCGTCGGCGAGCCCGTGGGCGGCCTTGGCCAGCAGGTCTGCGGTGGCGGGCGCAACCAGCACGAGGTCGGCGCTCTGGCCGATCATGACGTGCGGCACGGCGTGGACGTCGGTCCACACCTCGCTCGAGACGGGCTTGCCCGACAGCGCGGCCCACGTGGGGGCGCCGACGAACTCCAAGGCGGCCGCCGTGGGCACCACTGTCACGTCGTGACCGCACTCGGTGAAGCGGCGAAGCAGCTCGCACGCCTTGTACGCCGCGATGCCGCCGCTGACCCCGAGGACGATGTTCGCCGAACGAGCGCGAGGCCGCGCCCCCGGTGGGGACACGGCCTCGTTTGACTCAGTGGTCACACGTCACTCAGCAGCGTTGAACTGCGCCTGCGCCTCGGCGCGGGCGGCCGCGGCAGCGGCCTCCTCGGCGGCGAGCTCGGCGGGGTCGACGTCCTCACAGGTCAACAGGTCTTCGTTGATCTCGCGCAACGCGATCGACAGCGGCTTCTCCTGCACGTGGGTGTCCACGAGCGGGCCGACGTACTCGAGCAGGCCCTCGCCCAGCTGGGAGTAGTAGGCGTTGATCTGGCGAGCGCGCTTGGCGCTGTAGAGGACCAGCTTGTACTTGCTGTCGGTCTTGGTGAGCAGGTCGTCGATCGAGGGATTGGTGACGCCCTCGGCGGCGATGTTGGGGGCAGACACAGCTAGAGCCTCACAGGGTCGAAGAAATGGCCGGTCGGCGCTCAAGAATGATCTGAGGACTGATCTGGAGCGTCGACCCTCATCAATGCTACCAATTCCTCGGCGGCAGCGTGAATCTCGTGGTTCACCACGGTCACGTCGAACTCGTCCTCGGCGGCCAGTTCGTCGCGCGCGGTGGCGAGCCGGCGCTCGCGCTCGGCCTCGTCCTCGGTGCCACGACCGACCAGCCGGCGTACCAACTCGTCCCAGCTCGGCGGCTTCAGGAAGACGAACAGCGCCTCCGGCATGGTCGAGCGCACCTGGCGCGCACCCTGCAGGTCGATCTCCAGCATGGCGGGGTGACCGCTCGCGAGGGCGAGGTCGACGGGGCCGCGGGGGGTGCCGTAGCGGTGGACCCCGTGGACGACCGCCCACTCGAGCAGGTCGCCGCGCTCGGCCATGGCGTCGAAGTCCTCATCGGAGACGAACCAGTAGTGGACCCCGTTCTCCTCACCTGGCCGCGGAGCCCGGGTGGTGGCGGAGACCGAGATCCAGACCTCGGGGTGGTGGCGGCGGACTTCCGCTGCCACGGTGCCCTTGCCGACGGCAGTCGGGCCGGCCAGCACGATCAGGCGGGAGTGGCGAGGGGCGGACGACGTGGTCAAGACGGCTCTTGCGGGCCGAACTCGCGCTCGAGCGCCGCGACCTGCTTGATGCCGAGCCCCCGGACGCGACGGCTCTCGGCGATGCTGAGTCGCTCCATCGCCTGGCGGGCGCGAACCTTGCCGAGACCCGGCATCGACTGCAGCAGCTCGACGACGCGCATCTTGCCGATGACGTCGTTCTCCCTGCCTTCGCGCAGGACGTCGACGATCGAGGCTCCGGAGTTCTTGAGTCGGTTCTTCACCGCGGCACGCTCTCGGCGGGAGGCCGCAGCCTTGTCGAGTGCGGCCTGGCGCTGCTCGGGCGTGAGTGGGGGCAAGGCCACGAATGGGTTCCTCTGTCGGGCGGGCTGGGCGTCGGCGTCAATCTAGTCAGAGTGCGACTCGGCAGGCAATTGTCACCGCTTGTGTCACTGGCTCAGTGGCATCTTGCACACGTCGAGCGCCTGTTGCTCGATTCCGGCCATCGACGCGACCGTCGCCTGGTCGCCCAGATCTCGCGCGGCGCCCTTGACTGCGCTGCGCTGCGCGGGCGAGAGCGACGCCAGCGTGGTCACCGGGTCGTACGTCGCGGGGTCGACCCCCGCCTCGTCGAGGGCGCTCTCCAGCGCCTCGAGACGGTCGATGACCTGGTCCCATTCGTCGTCAAGATCACGTGGCGCGCGAGCCTGCAGGTCCCGGTAGGCGTCCAGTGCACCGAAGATCGCGCCGGGATCGGTGCTCGCCGCGATGTCGCTCAGCTCGCGCTGGTGCTCCTTGACGGACTCGCAGTAGGCACCCGAGCCGTCATCACCACACCCGGTCAGCAGGGCGGCCGCGAGAGCGAGTGCGAGCGCGCCCCTCACGCGTCGCCCAGGGCGGCGACGGCGTCGTTGCCGCGCAGCGCGGCGTCTCGCAGGGCCATGAGGTCCGGGCCGGCGGCGAGCACGTCGCGCGACGAGCTCGGCAGCACGTTGCGCGCGGCCGAGCCGAAGATCCGCTTGAGGTCGGCGACCGTGCCGCCCTGGGCGCCGTAGCCGGGGGCCAGCACCGGGCCGTTGAAGTCCAGCCGCTCCTCGGTGCTGCCGATGGTGGCGCCGATGACCGCGCCGAAGTCACCGAGCGGGGAGACGTCGGCATTCAGGCGAGCCAGGTGCGCGAGCACCACGCCGGCCACCGTGCCGTCGCCGGTGCGGGCGTGCTGCACCTCGGGCCCTTCCTTGTTGGAGGTGAGGGCGAGCACGAAGACGCCGGCGTCGTGGCGCAGCGCCGTCTCGATCATCGGGTCGATCGAGCCGAAGCCGAGGAACGGACTGGCCGTGATCGCGTCACTCGCGAGCGGGGATGCGGGGTCGAGGTAGGCGTCGGCATACGCCTGGCTGGTGGAACCGATGTCGCCGCGCTTGACGTCGAGCAGCACCAGCGCCCCAGCCGCCCGCGACTCGGCAACGACCCGCTCCAGCACGGCCACCCCGCGCGACCCGAAGCGCTCGTAGAAGGCGCTCTGGGGCTTGACGACGCTCACGTACGGCGCGACCGCCTCCACCACGGTCAGGGCGAAGCGCTCGAGCCCGGCGACGTCGTCATCGAGACCCCACGCGTGGAGCAGCGACGAGTGCGGGTCGATGCCGACGCACAGCCTCCCGCGGGTGGTCATCGCGTCGTGCAGTCGGGCGCCGAACCTCATGCGGAGTCCTCTTCTCGAGTCGTGTCGGGCAGCAGGGCCGCGCGCACCCGCGCGACGGTGGTCGGATCATGCAACAGGGCGGTGCCGATCTGCACGGCTCGCGCGCCCACGTCGAGGAAACGGCGGGCATCGCCGACGGTGGTGATCCCACCACCGCCGATGACGGCCACGTCGGGACATTCCCGAGTCACCGCGGCCACGCAGCGCAGCGCGATCGGGCCGATGGCGGGTCCGGTCAGCCCCCCAGGACGCCCGTCGGGCATGGCGGCCGGCACGGCGTTGCCGATGACGACGGCGGTGGCGCCGGCGTCGACCACGCCACGGGCACCCTCGACGATGCGCGACAGGTCGGGCCGCAGCTTGGCGAGCACGGGCAGGTCACCGGGGAACTCCCGGCGGACGGCGGCCACCACACTCGCCGCGTGGTAGGGCTCGCGCACGTCGAACAGGTCCTCGCCCGCCTGGTCGGGGGCACCGATGTTGATCTCGATGCCGGCGACGCCCGGTGCCCGGCTGAGGCGGCGCGCCAGGTCGGCGTACTCCCCCATCGTCGAGCCGGCGATCGACACGTAGACGCGGGCGCCCGCACGCACCAGCCACGGCAGCTCGGTGGCCAGGAAGTGCTCGAGCCCCGGGTTCTGCAGCCCGATCGCGTTGACGAGGCCACTCGGCGTCTCGACGATCCTGGGCGACGGCCCGCCCGAGCGGGGATCCAGGGTGATCGAGCGGGTCACGAAGTCCAGGCCGACGAGATCGGCGTACGCCGCCAGCTCGGGTCCGGTCCCGCCGCAGCCGCTCGCCACCATCACCGGTCCGGGCAGGGATGCTCCGGCGGCGCTCATCCGAGCGCCTCCCAGTGGACACGGTCGCCGCGGAGGACGGGACCGTCGATGCAGCTGCGGACCAGCCGGGAGGCGCCGTCCTCGGCGATCACCGGGACCGGGCAGCCCTGGCACAGTCCGGTGCCGCAGGGCATCGGCGTCTCGAGCGCCACCTGGCTCCAGGCGCCCCGCTTCTCGGCGGCGCCCGCGACCGCGCGCAGCATCTCGTGCGGGCCGACGGCATACACGATCGCGATTTTCTTGCCTTTCCCGTCGCTGGATGAAGCGCTGCCGCCCATCATCACTTGCATCAACTTCACGAATCCCATGGGCCCCGAGAAATCGGTGTCGACTTCCTTCTTGCCATAATTCTTCACGAAGACGAGCGAATCGGTTTCATACATGCTGGCCAGTTCGCTGCGGAGCCCGTCGGGGTACGCAACGCGATCGATCAAGCCCAGCTCTTTGGCTCGCTTGGCGG
>NZ_JANPEO010000316.1:0-4298 GCF_031422975.1 Nocardioides sp.
GGTGGCCAGGTCGCCCTTGTAGAGCAGGTCGGTGCGGAGGCCGCCGGGGTTGGTGATGCCGATGACCGGTGTCTTGCCGGCCGCGGGGATCTTCACCTCGCGAAGAGCGTCAGCGACCATGTTGCCGATCGTCGACTCGCCGCCCCGGTCCTCCTGCACCCCCGGGACGACCAGGTCTGCATCGGCGCGAGTGACGTCGGCGGAGATGGTGCCGACCTTGCGGTCTCCGATGATGTTGGAGGCGGTGATGGCCGCGTCCACGATGGTCTTGACTGCGTCGACCCGCGCGAAGGTGCCCGGGGCGGCGGCGGCGGCCACGCGGTCGAGGATCGCAGCACTGACCACGGACACCGTGTTGGCGGTGGTGTCGATGGTCATGTCGAGCCTGCCGATGGACTCTCCGTAGTTGCCGGCCTGGAATACGGGACGCCCGTTGTTGTAGGCGTACTTCTGATGCGTGTGGCCGTTGTAGATCACGTCGACCGCAGCCGAGGTGTCCTGGGTCAGGTGGCGGAAGACGGCACTGGCGGCCTCCTGCTGGGCCTGGGTGGCCGCAGACGCCGGCTTGGGCGCTCCTTCGTGGTACGTCGCAATGGTGGCGTCACAGTCGACCGCGGCCGCGTCGAGGCGGGCGACCTCCTTGTTGACGGCAGCAACCGGGTCGGTGAACGTGAGACCGGCCACGCCGGCGGGGCTGACGAGGGTCGGGGTCTCCTGCGTGACGGCGCCGATGACACACACGTTGGCGCCGTTGAGCGTCATCTGGGTCGAGGCCGGGAGCACCGGATTGCCGCTGGCGTCCACGACGTTGGCACCCAGGTAGGGGAAGTTCGCCTTCGGGTAGGCGGTGCCGTCGGGAGCGGTCGAACCGCCGTCGATGACGTGCGACTTGAACCAGGCGTAGCCCTTGTCGAACTCGTGGTTGCCGACGGCGGAGACGCCGGTCTGGAGGGCGTTGAGCACGTCGATGGTGGGCTTGTCGTCGTTGGACGCCGAGGCGAACAGCGAGGCACCGATGTTGTCGCCCGCCGCGAGCAACATCGTGTTGGCGTCGCGGTTCTGCTCGATGGTGGTGGCCCACTTGGTCGTATTGGCGTCGATGCGACCGTGGAAGTCGTTGAAGTCGATGATCCGCACGGCAACCACTGCTGCGTTGGCCGGCGTCGCGGCGATGGCCACGACGGCGAGGGGCGAAGCGAGGACACCGGTTGCGGTGGCGGCGGCGAGGAGCCGACGGCCCAGAAGGGAGGCTGACACGGGATGCCTTTCGATCGGACAGGTGATGCGAGTCACCCTAACCCGGTCTAGTCAACCCACCGCCAGCCCCACCGGCCACACCAGTTCCACTGCGCGGGTCAGGCAGCACGGTCAGACGGTCGGCGTACGCCGCTGCTGCCGGACGGCGCGGAAGAACTCGTAGCCCGACCACATGGTCATGATTACCGCACCGGCAAGGAACACCTGGCTGAGGTAGAAGAGCGCCTCGCCGAAGCCTCCCCACGCGTCGAAGGCGCCACCATGGGCGTCGCCGTGAGGCAGGGGCAGCATCAGGCCGCCCAGCGCGACAGCCTGGAACGTCGTCTTGATCTTGCCGCTCTGTGCGGCCGGGATCACGACCCGCTTGAGCACCGAGAGGCGCAGCAGCGTCACGCTCCACTCGCGGATCAGCACGACGATGGTGACCCACCACCAGATGTCGCCGACGAGCGAGAGACCGATGAAGGCCATCCCGGTGATGGCCTTGTCGGCGATCGGATCGGCGATCTTGCCGAAGTCGGTGATCAGGTTGTGCTTGCGAGCCAGGTCTCCGTCGATCTTGTCGGTGATCATCGCGGCGGCGAAGATCCCGAACGCGATCCAGCGCCACCGGACCGAGTCGCCCCCGTCGTGGAGCAGCGCCCACGCCAGGACCGGCACCAGCACGATGCGCAGCGTCGTCAGCACATTGGCGATGTTGAAGTTGGAGACCTGGTTCTCGGTCGTGGTCATGCCTTGCCGCCCGTCTGGTCTCCTGCGCCCTCGAGGGGTACGGCGATGAGGTCGACCCCGTCGGTGGCGACCACGCGCGCGGTGACGATGTCGCCGACGCGTGCGTCCGCGCCGTCGAGCGTGGTGGTGCCGTCGACCTCGGGGCCCTGGTGCTCGGCCCTGCCCTCGACCAGGCCGTCCTGCACGGACTCCACGAGAACGCTCACGGTCTCGCCGATGCGCTCCTCGGCCCGCTGGGAGTTCAGCTCCTCGACGAGTCCGGTGACGTGCTCGGTGCGAGCGCGCACGTCGTCCTCGTCCAGCTTGCCGTCGTAGGACGCGGCCTCGGTGCCGTCCTCGTCGGAATAGCCGAAGACGCCGGTGACATCCATCCGCGCGGCTTCCAGGAAGTCGCACAGCGTCTGGAGGTCATCCTCGGTCTCCCCGGGGAAGCCGACGATGACGTTGGACCGGACGCCGGCCAGCGGGCTGAGCTTGCGGATGCGCGCCAGCAGGTCGAGGAAGCTGTCCGGGTCGCCGAAGCGACGCATCCGGCGCAGCACCGTGGCGCTGGCGTGCTGGAAGGACAGGTCGAAGTAGGGCACGACGCCAGGGGTGTCGGCGATCGCCTCGATCAGGCCGGGTCGCGTCTCGGCGGGCTGGAGGTAGGACACCCGCACGCGTGCGATGCCCTCGATGGCGGCCAGCTCGGGAAGCATGGTCTCCAGCAGACGCAGGTCGCCGAGGTCCTTGCCGTAGGACGTGGAGTTCTCGCTCACGAGGAAGAGCTCCTTGACGTCCTGGGTCGCGAGCCACTGGGCTTCCTGCAGCACGTCACTCGGGCGGCGGCTCACGAAGGAGCCGCGGAAGCTCGGGATCGCGCAGAACGAGCACCGGCGGTCGCACCCGCTCGCCAGCTTGAGCGGCGCCATCGGTCCGGCGTCGAGCCTGCGGCGTACGACCCGGGGGCCGGTCGCCGGGGCACCCCGGCCGATCTCGTCCGTGCTGGCCCTGTTGTCGGCGTGGCCCGGCATCGAGATCGAGGAGGCGTCGCGCTCGACCGGAGAGATCGGCAGCAGCCGCCGGCGGTCCGAGGGCGTGTGGGCCTGGTGGACCTCCCCCGCCACGATGGAGCGCAGCTTGGCGGCGATGTCGGGGTAGTCGTCGAAGCCCAGCACCGCGTCGGCCTCGGGCAGCGACTCGGCGAGGTCCTTGCCGTAGCGCTCGGCCAGGCAGCCGACGGCCACCACGGCCCGCGTCTTGCCGTGCCCCTTGAGGTCGGCCGCAGCGAGCAGGGTGTCGACCGAGTCCTTCTTGGCGGCCTCGACGAATCCACACGTGTTGACCAGGACGGTGTCGGCGTCCTCGGGCTCGGCCACGAGCACGAAGCCTCCGGCCTCGAGGCGCCCCGCGAGCTCCTCGGAGTCCACCTCGTTGCGGGCACAGCCGAGCGTCACGACGGCGACGCTCATCGGGGTCGACGTCGGCGCCTGGGCGGGTCCTGCGGAAGTAGTGGTCATCTCGTCCGAGTATGCCGGTTCAGCCTCGTCCGGACCGCTTTGTGACGTGCGTGGGGGTCGCCACACGTACGCCGATGGCCCCGACTCACGAGGAGACGGGACCATCGGCGGTGTGAGGTGCAGAAGGGGTCAGCGAGCGACGTAGGTGCCCTGCCCTGCGACCCCGGACTCGCCGATCGGCCTGGCGTCCTGGCCGTTCAGGGACACAGTGACGGCGCCGTCGGTGGTCTGGACGCGGACCGGCGGGGCCGCATCGAGCTCCTTGACGTCACCCACCGCCAGGTTGCCCTCGAAGATGATCTCGCCCGAGCCGTCGCGCACGACGATGTGGGCGCCCCCGGTGATGGCCGACACGACGACCGGCACCGGGTCCCCGAGGGCAGCAGATCCGGCGCCGCCGGGGCCGCCGGACCCGTTGAGCACGGGGGCGGATCCACGCAGCTCGGGCGGGGCGTCCATGACCAGACGTGCGATCGACCAGCACAGCACCAGGGCCATCACGACGGCGACGAGCATCGACCAGTTGGGTCCGCCGCGCGTGCTCCGGATCGAGCCGTTGGCGCCGGTGGCCAGCTCGGCCTCGAACACGCGACGGGCGTTGATGTCGGCGTGCGCGTATCGCTCGTCGTAGGAGGTGAGCAAGGGGGTCACGTCGATGCCCAACACTCGCGCGAGCGTGCGCAGGTGTCCTCGGGCGTAGAAGTCGCCGCCACACGGCGCGAAGTCGTCGACCTCGATCGACTCGATCACGTGCGGACGGATGCGGGTGCGCTCGGCCAGCTGGTCGACGCTGAGTCCGAGGCGGGTGCG
>NZ_JANPEO010000317.1:0-4876 GCF_031422975.1 Nocardioides sp.
ACCCGCCGTCGACAGGTCCACCCCTGAGCGTCGCCCGGACCGAGCGCGAGCTCGGCGTCAGAAGCAGGCGCGGATCTCTCCGACCGGCTCTCCGCCCCCCAACAGGGTCAGCTCTCCGGTCTTGCGTACGGCGACCGCGTCGACGCCCTCCATCTGGAGCGCGCCCGACCGCTCCAGTGCCGCCGCCATCAGCACCGGCCGCACCCGAGGCGCCCCGTCGTCGGTCTTGAGCGCGAAGGCCCGGCCGTCGGCCAGCGCCACGGCGTAGCAGGACTCCGCACCCGCCTTGCCGATCGAGCCCGGGATGGCCGTGAGCAGCGCACGCTCGTCGCGGGTCGTGCCGGAGACGTAGGCCGGATGGCTGCGGATCGCCTCCGCGATCTGGAACGAGGGGCCCGACGTGGCGACGGCAAGAGCGCGGAAGGCGCGGGCCAGGCCGATCAGCGACGTCGAGAGCAGGGGCGCTCCGCAACCGTCCACGGCCACCACCTCGACCTGCTCGCCGGTGACCTCGGCGAAGGCGTCGGCGATCGCGACCTGCAGCGGGTGCGCCGGGTCGAGGTAGTCCTCTATCGACCAACCATTGAGCACACAGGTGGCGAGCATGGCGGCGTGCTTGCCCGAGCAGTTCATCTGGATCGAGCTCCTGGCGCCGCCGTCGCGGATCACCTGCTCACGCGCAGCGTCGTCGAGGGGGTAGTCGAGCGGGGTCTGCAGGGCGGACTCGTCGAGTCCGGCGCCGGTGAGAATGCGGCGTACACCCTCGATGTGGAAGGGCTCGCCGGAGTGCGAGGCGCACGCGAGCGCGAGCAGCTCGGGAGGCAGTGACAGGCCGGCGCGCACCATGGCCAGCGCCTGGATCGGCTTGTTGCACGAGCGCGGCAGGATCTGCTCGTCGACCATGCCCACGGACCACTCGACCTCACCGGCAGCGTCCAACGCCACCACCGATCCGTAGTGATGGCCCTCCACGAAGCCCGAACGCACGATCTCGGCCACGACGACAGGTCTCGACATGCCTGCAGGCTAGTGCTCGTCGACTGGCAGGATTGACCCCGTGTCCACACCCCAGCACTGCCCCGGCCCGCGCGAGCTCGACGACCTCGAGCTCCTGACCACCGGTGCCCTGCTCCCGCTGACCGGTTTCAACGAGCCCGGCAGTGTCGTGACCATCGACGTCCCGGCCGCCCTCGCGGACGAGCACGAGATCGAGCTCGTGGACCCCGAGGGGCTGCCCCTCGCCGTGCTCGCGCCGCACAGTGGCGCCGTCACGAGCCTCACGCATGCGCAGTTCGGCCCCTTCCGCCGGCTCCACCTCACCCCGCGGCAGGCCCGCGAGCGCTTCGCCCACCGCACGCTGGTGCCCGTCACCGACGCCCTGTCCCGGGCCGACCTCGATGCCGTACGCCGCCTCGGACCCGTGCTCCTGGTGGCGCTTTCCGGCCACGGCACTCCCGCCCTCTCGCCCGTCGCGCTGATCCGGGCCACCCTCGCCGCGGCCGACCTGCTGCCGGACGCCGAGGTGATCGCCGTACCCCTCGCCGCGCACGGCGACGCCGACGCCGACCACTCCCTGGGCCTGCAGGTGCTGGCCAACTACGCCGGTGACGACCGCATCCATGCGCTGCCTGACACCGACGGCCCCTACCCGCTCGCCATCGCCGAGATCGTCGACCGCGACGAGCCGGCTCCCGACGAGCAGGGCCTCGTCCTGTTCTTCACCGGCCTGTCGGGCAGCGGGAAGTCGACCCTGGCCCGCGCGCTGATGGACCGGGTGCTCGAGCAGGGCATCCGCAGCGTCACGAGCCTCGACGGCGACGTCGTCCGCCGCAACCTGTCGGCCGGCCTGACCTTCTCCAAGGAGGACCGCGAGACCAACATCCGGCGGATCGGCTGGGTGGCCGCCGAGATCTCGCGCCACGGCGGACTGGCCGTGTGCAGCCCGATCGCGCCGTTCGCCCAGACCCGCGCCGACGTGCGAGCGATGGTCGAGGGCGCGGGTGGCGCCTTCTTCCTGATCCATGTGGCGACGCCGCTCGAGGAGTGCGAGCGCCGCGACCGCAAGGGGCTCTACGCCAAGGCCCGCCGCGGCGAGATCCCGGAGTTCACCGGCATCTCCTCGCCCTACGACGAACCCGACGACGCCGCTGTCCGCGTCGACACCACCGGGCGGACGATCGAGGCGGCGCTCGACGACGTGATCGAGGCACTCGCGGAGTCCGGCCACCTCGACCTCCGCGCCCCGGACAGCCGGTCGAACCGCGAGGAGCCAAGCAAGGAGAGCACCGAACCCGAGGACGTCACCGGGCCGCTCAACGTCCTGTTCGTCTGCACCGCCAACATCTGCCGCTCGCCCTACATGGAGCAGGTCGCACGGGACCTTGCCGGTGACGCGCAGCTGACGTTCGCCAGTGCGGGGACGCACGGCCTCGACGCGCAGCCGATGAACCCGGACATGGCGGCAACGCTGACTGGCGTCGATCCGGGGTTCCGGAGCCAACCGTTGAGCCGCGATCTCGTCGACTGGGCGGACGTGATCCTCACGGCCGAGAGCTCGCACCGAGCGTTCATCCTCGAGGAGCACCCCCGGGGGTTGCGCAAGGTCTTCACCCTGGGTCAGTTCGCCCGGGTCGTCCAGGCTGCGCCCGCGCTGCACGGACGTGACCTGGTCGCCGCAGCGGGTGAGCGGCGGATCCCCCCGCTGCCCGAGGACGACATCGATGACCCTTACCGGCGCGGGAAGGTGGCCGCTGAGGCGGCAGCGGGCAAGATGTCGATGATGCTGCGACTGATCGTCAGCGCGCTGGCCGAGGAGAAGTGATGGGCGACCTGATCACCATGACCGCCCTGTCGATCGTGGCGGCGGGCTTCTTCGTCGGCATCGTCGTCGGCCTGACCGGAATGGGCGGCGGCGCGTTGATGACGCCGGCGTTGATCTTCCTCGGCGTCGGCGAGGCCGCGACCGTCGTGACGGCCGACCTGACGGCGGCAGCGATCTACAAGACCGGCGGCGCGATCGTGCACAAGCGCGAGGGCTCGCCCAACATGCAGCTGGCCAAGTGGCTGATCCTGGGCTCGGTGCCGATGGCGCTGCTCGGTCCACACCTCGTCAACTGGTTCGCCGATCCGGAGGACCTCGACACCACGCTCAAGCTCTGCATCGGTTTCGCCCTGCTGTTCGCGGCCTCCACCTACGCCCTGCGGCTCTACATCAACCTCAAGCGTGTTCGCGGCGACGGCGTGCAGGCCGACCCCAACCCGCCGATCCGCCCCATCCCCACCGTGCTCGTCGGTGCCCTCGGCGGCCTGCTGGTGGGCATCACCAGCGTCGGCTCCGGCTCGGTGATCATGATCGCGCTGCTGATGCTCTACCCCGGGCTCAGCGCCGTGAAGCTGGTCGGCACCGACCTCGTCCAGGCGGTGCCGCTCGTGATGGCGGCCGCCTTCTCCAACATCGCCCTCCACGGCCTCGACTGGGCGGTGCTGATCCCGCTCGTCATCGGCTCCGTGCCCGGCACCCTGCTGGGCGCGAAGATCGCGCCCAGGGTGCCGCAGTCGATCATCCGTCGCGGCATCGTCGTGGTGCTGACCATGAGTGGCGTCGCGCTGCTCGACAAGGCCGGCTGGGCTCCGCTCGGCGCGGGCGAGGACGAGACGCACCCGATGCTGATCGCCGGGGTCGGCCTGTTCGTCGTCATCGTGCTGCCGATCGTGTGGGGCTTCATCCGCAAGACCCAGGGCCTGCCGATGTTCGGCTCCCCCACCATCGCGCAGCTCGAGGACCCCAACTTCAGGCCCGGTCTCGTGGGGATGAAGCGCACCAAGGACTCCTGAGGGGCCACGTCCTCGCAGCAGCGGATCTGACCTGCGGCGTGTCGCTTTCGGCGTACGGCGTGTCGCCGGACACGCCTCGTCAGGGCGGCCCCCTGTGGACAACCGTTCGCGGTCTCCCCCACGCGTGGCGAGACTCACGGCATGGACGCCGTCGTCGCACTGACCCGCCTCGGGGGGATCGCGACCGCGGGTGAGCTCGTCGGCCTGACCAGCCGCAAACGGCTGCGGCGTGCGGTGACGGCCGGCCGGATCGTGCACGTGTCGCGCTCGCGCTATGCGCTCCCTTCGCCGGAGGAGGCCGAGGCCGTCGCCCTCAGCATCGACGGTCACCTGCGGCTGCTGTCCGCGGCGGCGCACTGGGGGTGGAAGGTGAAGTGGGCGGCGCAGTGGCCGCAGATCCAGGTGGCAGTGAAGCCCGCCGCACTCCTCGACGCGTCGCTCGCCATCGGCCGCCTGCCCAGGGCCGACCTCGACGGCTGGGCGACATCGAGGGTCCGCACCGTGCTGGACTGCGCGGCAGAGCTCCCCTTCGACGAGGCGCTGGCAGTGGCCGACTCGGCGCTGCGCAGCGGCGAGGTGACGCGCGACCAGCTCGAGGCCGCGATGCGAGCGGACACGTCGGTCGCCGTACGCCGCGTGGTGGAGCACGCCTCGCCGCTGGCCGCCAACCCGTTCGAGTCGGTGTTGCGCGCGCTCCTCATCGAGGCCGGCATCTCGGTGGTGCCGCAGTGGGCCACCACGATCGACGGCGTCACCTATCACCCCGACCTCGCCGACCCGATCCACGGCATCGCCATCGAGGCCAACTCGTGGGCCCACCACGCCGCCAAGGCCGACCATGACGCCGACTGCATCCGCTACAACGCCCTGGTCACCGGCGGCTGGATCGTGCTGCGCTTCACCTGGGAGCAGGTCATGTTCTCGCCCGGCGAGGTCGTCGCCACGGTGCGCGCTGCCCTCGGGCTCGTCCGCGCGGGGTGAGGGGCCACTTCGCGGGTGCTGGGGGCACTCCCGACGGCGTGTCGCTTTCGGCGTACGGCGT
>NZ_JANPEO010000318.1:0-20639 GCF_031422975.1 Nocardioides sp.
GATGGGCGCCAAGCAGGACGAGAAGAAGGAAGCCAAGTAGGCGTGCGAACCTCCTCGCGCCCTTCACTGACGCTCGCTGTCCTCCTGGCGATGGGCGCCTGTTCGACCAGCCCCGCAGGCCAGGCGTCGACGCCGAGGTGCTCGGCCTCGAGGCGAGCGACCTCGTCGGCGTCGCCCTCGACCGCCCGCCGGATCACGAGCCCAGCGCGGACTTCGGTGGACCCGGCATCGTGGCGTCCGGCCGGCGCAGGTAGAGCGGCTCGGGGCCGACCACGTCAGCGCGGCGGTGGGTCACGACCCGGGCCAGCCAGCCGGCGCTGGGCCGTTGCGGCCCCACCGGGTGCACGAAGGCGTCGGGATACAAGGTGGCGCCCTCGCCGACCACCGGCAGGTCGGTCGCCGCGAGCGCGGGGAGCAGCACCTCCGGGCCCGCCCGCCGGCGTCCGGACCCGTCGTACGACGCGAGGTAGACCTCCTTGCGGCGGGCGTCGGTGGCCACCAGGAAGTCGCCGACCGCTGCTCCGGTGTCCACGGCCTCGATCGCGATCACGTCGAGGGTGCACACGCCGTACACCGGGATCTCCAGGACGAACCCCAGCGTTCGAGCGGTCACCAGGCCGACGCGCAGGCCTGTGAAGGGACCGGGACCGACTCCCACCGCGATCGCGGTGAGGTCCTGCCGGACGATTCCACTGTCGGTGATGACTGCTTCGATCAGGGGAGCGAGCTGCTCGCCGTGCTTCATGGGGAGCTCGGAGAGCCGCTCGGCCACGACGTCCTGGCCGTCGTGGAGCGCAACGGTGACCAGCGAGGTGGCGGTGTCGAACGAGAGGAGCACGATGGCGAGGCTACTCAGCCGTGCACGCGGCGAGCGTGGACCACCCGCGGATCGAGCTCGGCGTCGGTCGACTCGTCGGCCAGGGCCCGGGTGATGGTGATCTCCAGCCTCGACTCGGCGAGCCCCTCGACCAGACCGGCGCCCCACTCCACGACCGTGACGGCGTCGTCGAGCGACGTGTCGAGGTCGAGGTCGTCCAGCTCGTCGATCCCGCCGAGCCGGTAGGCGTCGACGTGCACCAGATCGGGTCCGCCGACCAGGGAAGGGTGCACGCGGGCAATGACGAAGGTCGGCGAGGTCACGGCTCCGCGCACGCCCAGCCCGATGCCCAGCCCCTGGGTCAGGGTCGTCTTGCCGGCCCCCAGCTCGCCGGTGAGCACCACCACGTCGCCAGCGTGCACGCTGCGGCCGAGCCGCTCCCCCAGCGCGCGCATCTCATCGGCGTCCACGGCCTCCCAGGAGGTGTCGAGTGGTCGTCTCAGCTCGACGTAGGGCGATCTGCGCTCGCTCACCACGAAGCCGTGCCCTTCCCAGAAGGCCACGGTCGCCGGCAGCTCCTCGCGGGCGAGCACGGCGAGCGCGGCATGGCCGAGAGTGGCATCGAGGACGCCCCGCACGAGAGCCTTGGCCACCCCCCTGCCCTGGGCCGTGGGCACCACCCCGAACCTGCGCACCAGCATCGCGTCGGCACCGGGCCGCAACAGCAGCGCGCCCACCGGCTCCCCGTCGAGGATCGCCAGCAGGCCGCCGTGGGCGCGCAGCTCGGCCGCCACGCTGGCTTCGGTCTCGACCAGGGCGTCGGCGGGCGGGTCCAGGGTGGGTCGCGCCGCGAACGCGGTCCGGATGACGCTCAGCACGTCGGTGGCCGCCTCGGCCCCGACACGGCCTACGTCGAGGCTCACCGCGCCTCGAGACGACTCTGTGCCAGGGCGATCAGGTCGTCGAGCTCGGCGTTGACGTCCTCATGCCGCTCGAGGAGGACCATGTGCCCCGCGCCTTCGCACTCCAGCAGGCTCGATCCCGGGATCCGTGCGTGCAGCTTGCGCGCGTGGGCGAGGCTGGTGATCTTGTCGTCGGTTCCGCAGATGACGGAGGTCGGCACTCGGCCCAGCACCTCCACGTGGTCGAACTTGTCGAGGCCGGCGAACGCCGGGTAGAAGTCCGCGACGACCGCGAACGGGGTGCTGTTGAGCATGTCGTAGACGAACTCGACGTAGTGGCCGGGGACGTCGTCGCCGAATGCGTAGAGATCCGTCAGGACGTCCGCCACCGCGTGTCCCCACTTCCGCGCCAGGTCCACGACGAGGTGCCCGCGGTAGAGCGTGCGCACGGCACGGCCCATCACGCGGCCGCCGACGCCGAGCGGCACCATCGGGAACAGGATCCGGCCCGGGTCGAGGCCGCCGGCGGTGGTCGAGATCAGTCCGACCCCGACGACCTTGTCCCCGAAGAGCTCGGGGTGCTTCTCGGCCAGCGAGATGATGCTCATGCCGCCCATCGAGTGGCCGACCAGCACGCACGGCCCCGGTGAGGTCTGCTCGATCACGCGCCGCAGGTCGCTGCCGAGCTGCTCGAGGGTGGAGTTCGACTGGCTCGAGCGGGCTGATCGCCCGTGCGAGCGCTGGTCGTAGAAGACGGTGCGGATCTGGCCGCGGTAGCCCGCTCTCTGGAAGTGCCAGCTGTCGAGGTTGAGCGAGTAGCCGTGCGCGAAGATGACGGTCAGACCGGTGTCGTCCGGCAACGACCCACGCCGTTTGGTCGCTGCCACGACCTCGTCGATCTCCGCGTGCAGATCGATGCCGTCGTCGGTGATGATGTGGAGCGGAGTGCTGCGCAGCGACCCGAAGGGGGTCTTGTCGCCCGCCCCTCTGTGGGCGATGACGCGGCTGCGCTGGGCCACGCCGACCGCCACGCCGGCCGCGGCCAGTCCGGCAGCGGCGCCGATCAACCTGCGGGTGACGCTCATACCTGCTCCTGGTCCACGTACCGGCGGCGGAGGCGCCCACCGACCCGGGTCACGATCTCGTAGTTGATGGTGTCGAGCGCGTCCGCCCAGTCCTGCGCCGTGGGTTCGCCACGGGTGCCCGGACCGAACAGCACCACGTCCGTGCCGGGTGGCAGCAGGTCGCCGTCGAGGTCGATCATGAACTGGTCCATGCACACGCGTCCGCGGATCGCCCGCAGCCGGTCGCCCACCCACACCGAGGCGACATTGCCGGCGGCGCGGGGCACGCCCTCGCCGTACCCCGCAGGGACCAGCCCGACGGTGGTGTCGCGATCGGCGACCCACGTGTATCCGTAGGAGACACCCTCACCCGCCGCGACGGGCTTGCTCAGGGCCATGCTGGCGCGCACGGTCATGGCGGGCACGAGGCCGAGGTCGCGCGTGAACCCCGGGGCCGGGTCGAGGCCGTAGGTCGCGATGCCGCACCGCACGAGGTTGAAGCGGGAGGAGGGACGCAGCACGGCGGCCGCCGAGTTGGCGATGTGCCGGAGCTCGGGTCGCACACCGAGCGACTCGGCCAGCTCGACGGCCTCGCGGAAGGCCGTCTCCTGGGCATCGTTCGCATGATGGGCGGGCTCGTCGCTGGCCGCGAGGTGGGTCCAGATGCCGGTGATGTCGAGGCGGCCGGCCCGCTCGAGCTCGGCGGCATGCGCGAACAGGTCCTGCCAGTCGGGACGCGCCGCTCCGCCACGTGCCAGGCCGGTGTCCACCTTGAGCTGGACCCGGGCGCGCGGACCGGCCTCGACGATCTCGTCGAGCTCGGCGTGCGAGTAGGCCGTCAGGTCGATGTCGGCGGCCACTGCCGCGGCGTAGGCCTCGCCCGGCACGGTCAACCAGCACAGCACCCGACCGGTGTCGCCGCCGGCGCGCAGTGCCAGGGCCTCGTCCAGGGTGGCGACGCCGAGCCAGTCGGCGCCGGCCTGGCGAGCGGCCCGGGCGACCTCGACCATCCCGTGGCCGTAGCCGTCGGCCTTGACCACGGTCATCATCGCGACGTCCGGGCCGACGATCTCGCGCAGGCGCCGCACGTTGTGGCGGATGGCGGCCAGGTCGACCACGATCTCGGCGCGCGCGGGAGCGGTCGACGTCATGAAAGTGATTCTTCCATCCCTCACAGCAGGGACTGCAGCACACCACCCAGTGCGTGGGCGACATCTCCTGCCACGATCGGTCCACCGCCCGAGGCCCGGGTGGCCGCAGCACCGTGCACCCAGGAGCCGACGGCGGCCGCGTCCCAGGGTGCAAGGCCCGCGGCGAGCAGAGCCCCGACCAGGCCGGCGAGCACGTCTCCGGCGCCCGCGGTCGCCAGCCACGGCAGCCCGGTCGTCGTCACCCGGACCCGGCCGTCGGGCCGGGCGACCAGGGTGTGGCGGCCCATCAGCAGGACGACCGCCTCGAATCTGCGTGCCGCCAGTCGCACGTGCGCGAGTGGCCGCGCCACGATCTCCTCGCGCGCCACGCCGAGCATGGCGGCGAGCTCGCCTGCGTGCGGCGTCAGCACGGCGGGTACGCCGAGTGGCCCCTCGACGTGGGCCAGCGCATCGGCGTCCACCACGAGCGGGACGCCGTCGGCCAGCGCCGCGCGCAGCGCCTCACCTGCCGCGTCCGAGCCACCGGGGCCGACGACCCAGGCCTGCACGCGGCCCTCCCCCACGACCTCGGGGTGGGCAAGGCGAACCGCGTCCGCGGCGAGCCCGATGTAGCGCACCATTCCGGCGAGCCCGCAGGAGGCGCCGGAGACGCAGAGCAACGCGGCCCCCGGATAGGTGTCGCTGCCCGCGCGGATCCCCACGACGCCGCGGGAGTACTTCTGGGCGTTCCGGTCGGGTCGCGGCAGCAGGGCGGTCACGTCCGACTGCTGCAGGGCCTCCACCTCCGCCGGGGGAAGCTCGAGTCCGAGGTCGACGAGGTGCACGGCTCCACAGGCGCCGGCGGCCGGGTCGACGAGGTGCGCGACCTTGTGGGTGCCGAAGGTGACGGTGAGGTCGGCGCGGACGTGCGAGCCGACCAGCTCACCGGTGTCGACGTCGACCCCGGAGGGGACGTCCACGGCCACCACCGCGATGCCCTCGAGCGCGGCCAGCACCGCGCCTGCCCCGGGCGACAGCCCCGGCCGTCCGCCGATGCCGACGATGCCGTCCACCACCACGTCGGGGGCCTGTCCTTCCACCGTGCGGACCAGTCGGCCACCCGCGGCGGTGAGCGCCGCGAGCCCGGCTTCGTGGTGACTCGACCCCAGGAGCAGCGCGTCGACGACCGCTCCGCGGCGGCACAACAGCGCGCCGGCGTACAACGCATCGCCACCGTTGTCGCCGGAGCCGACCAGGATCAGCACCCGTCGCCCGTAGCCACCGCCGAGGAAGTCGAGCACGGCGTGCGCGAGGCCGGCCGCGGCGCGCTGCATCAGGGCACCCTCGGGCAGGTCGCGGAGCAGCGCGGCCTCGGCGGCACGCACCTGGGCGACGGTGTGGGCAAGGCGCATGCCCGGCACGCTACTTCAGGAGTTGCGCCGGATCAGTGCTTCGGGATCCGGAACACCTGACCCGGGAAGATCAGGTCCGGGTTCTCGATGTTGTTCAGCTTGGCGATCTCCTGGTAGGAGACACCGAAGCGGGCGCCGATCTCGGACAGCGTGTCTCCGGACTTGACCGTGTAGGTCTCGGACTTCGCCTCGCGTGCGTCCTCGCGCTTCTCGTGCGCGTCCTCGCGGGCCTCCTGCCGGTCCTCCTTGCGCTCCTGGCGGTCCTCACGGGCCTCCTGGCGCTCTGCCTTGGCCTCCGTGCGAGCAGCCTTGTCCTCGGCGGTCTCGCTCGGAGCCGGGACGACGGAGTCGGCGGGCTGCACCGGGCCGACGGTGGGCTCGGTGGCGGGCTCGGTGGTGGGCCCGGCCGTTGCCGTGTCCGTGGTGTCGATCGGGATGGTCGGCGGCGCCGGGGGCGCCGAGTCCTCAGCGGTCGCACTGTCGGCCTGGTCGGCGACCTCGTCGTCCTTCTTCTTCGCGGCCGCTTCGTCCTTCGACGCCTGCGTCGAGACGGCGTCCTTGAGTGCGTCCTTGACGTTGTCCAGGAAACCCATGTCCCTACCTCACTTGTGATCGTCGCCCGAGTGACTGTTTCGGGGCCGTCGTCGACGGCAACCCAACGCTAGCCCAGTCAGCCCTCGAGCACTACGACGGCTGAGGCAATGCCGGCGTCGTGGGAGAGCGATACGTGGACATGGTCGGCCCCCAGCGCCGCGGCGCGGGCGGCCACGGTGCCGCGCAGCTCGAAACGTGGGCGCCCGGTCTCCTCCGAGACGATCTCGGCGTCGTGCCAGGCCAGGCCGACCGGAGCTCCCAGCGCCTTGGCGAGGGCCTCCTTCGCCGCGAAGCGGGCCGCCAGCGACGCCAGTGGTCGCGACGCCTCGGCGGTGGTGAACAACCGGTCACGCAGTGCGGGCGTGCGGGCCAGCGACTCCCCGAACCGGGCCACGTCCACCACGTCGATGCCGATGCCGACGACGGGCACGGCTATTCGACCGTGACGGACTTGGCGAGGTTGCGCGGCTGGTCGACGTCGTGACCCATCCGCGTCGCCAGCTCGCAGGCGAAGAGCTGCAGGGGAACGACCGCCACCACGGGCTGCAGGAGCGTGGGCACCTTGGGCAGCCGGATCAGGACATCGGCGTACGGCGCGATCGACTCATCACCCTCTTCGGCGAGCACGATGGTGTGGGCCCCCCGGGCACGGATCTCCTGGATGGCGCTGACCATCTTCTGGTGCAGCTCGTCGCGACCGCGCGGCGGCACGACGCAGAACACCGGCAGCCCTTCCTCGATCAGCGCGATCGGGCCGTGCTTGAGCTCGCCGGCAGCGAAGCCCTCGGCGTGGATGTAGGCGAGCTCCTTGAGCTTGAGCGCGCCTTCGAGGGCGATCGGGAAGCCGGCGTGGCGGCCGAGGAACAGCACAGACTTGGTCTCGGCATGCTGGGCCGCCAGGTCGTAGATGTCCTGCGCCCGGTCCAGCACGGTCTGCACGTGCTCGGGCATCTTGGCGAGCTCGTCGAGGACCTGGGTGATCTCGTCGCCGAACTTCGTCCCTCGCACCTGGGCGAGGTAGAGACCCAGGAGATAGCAGGCGATCAGCTGGGTCAGGAAGCCCTTCGTGGAGGCGACGCCGATCTCAGGTCCGGCGTGCGTGTAGATCACGGCGTCGGACTCGCGCGGGATCGTGGAACCGTTGGTGTTGCAGATCGCGAGCACGCGCGAACCCTGCTCACGCGCATGCCGGATCGCCATCAGGGTGTCGGCCGTCTCGCCCGACTGGCTCATGGCGACGACGAGGGTGTCGCGGGTCAGGATCGGGTCGCGGTAGCGGAACTCGTGGGCCAGTTCGACCTCGCAGGGGATTCGGGTCCAGTGCTCGATGGCGTACTTCGCGACCAGGCCGGCGTAGTTGGCAGTGCCGCAGCCGACGATGATGATCTTGTCGACGGTGCGAAGCTCGTCCTCGGACAGGCGCACCTCGTCGAGCTGCAACAAGCCGTTGCCGTCATGGCGACCCAGCATCGCGTTGGCCACGGCGCTGGGCTGCTCGAAGATCTCCTTGCGCATGAACCAGTCGTAGCCGTCCTTCTCGGCGGCCGAGAGGTCCCAGTCCACGTAGTAGCGCTTTCCCTCCGCCGGGCTGCCATCGAAGCCGGTGACCTCCACGCCCTCGCGGGTGATCGTCACGACCTGGTCCTGACCCAGCTCGAGCGCGTCGCGGGTGTACTGGATGAACGCCGCGACGTCGGAGCCGATGAAGTTCTCCCCGTCGCCCAGACCCACGACCAGCGGGGAGTTGCGACGCGCCGCGACCACGCAGGACGGGTCCTCGCCATCGATGGCGACCAGGGTGAAGGCGCCCTCCAGTCGCCGGCACACGCGCTGCATCGCGGTGGTCAGGTCGGCCCCCGACTCCACCTCGATCTCCAGCAGGTGCGCGGCGACCTCGGTGTCGGTCTCGGAGAGCAGCTCATGGTCGGCGTTCTCCAGCTCGGCGCGCAGGGCGGCGAAGTTCTCCAGGATGCCGTTGTGCACCACGGCCACCCGGCCCTCCTGGCCGAGGTGCGGGTGCGCGTTGACGTCGTTGGGGGCACCGTGGGTCGCCCAGCGGGTGTGCCCGATCCCCGTCGTGGCGGCCGGCAGCGAAGACTCGCCGATCGCCTTCTCGAGGTTGGCCAGCTTGCCCGCGCGCTTGTCGGAGGCGATCGTGCCCGCGCCCGCAGACATGTCGATCAGCGCGATGCCGGCGGAGTCGTAGCCGCGGTACTCGAGCCGACGCAGTCCCTCGATCACGACGTCCTGCGCCTGCTTCTCCCCGACATATCCCACAATTCCGCACATGAGCCGGAGTCTACGCAACGCACCCCCGGTCCCCTGACGCGCAGCCGGTGCAACAATCCTCGACATGTCGGACGCCACCGGGCTGGCCATCACGAGCGAGTCCTCTCCTTACGTGGAGCTCGACCGCGGCGCCTGGGCTGCCCTGGCGCGGGAGACCAAGAGCCCGCTGACGCCCGACGAGGTGCGGCACCTGCGGGGCCTGGGTGACGAGCTCGACCTCCGCGAGGTCGAGCAGGTCTACCTTCCCCTCTCCCGGTTGCTCTCGAAGTACGTCGAGTCAGCGAGCCGGCTGCACCGCGAGCAGGAGGAGTTCCTGCAGCGCCAGCAACCCCCACGCACGCCGTTCGTCATAGGCCTGGCCGGGTCGGTCGCGGTCGGCAAGTCGACGACGGCGCGCGTCCTGCAGCAGATGCTGGCGCACTGGCCCGAGCACCCCAACGTCGCGCTGGTGACGACGGACGGCTTCCTCTACCCCAACGCCGAGCTCGAACGGCGCGGGATCCTGCACCGCAAGGGCTTCCCGGAGTCATACGACCGCAAGTCGCTGCTGCGGTTCGTCATCGACATCAAGTCCGGGCGCGACGAGGTCGAGGCGCCGACGTACTCGCACCTGGTCTACGACGTGGTGCCCGACGAGAAGGTCGTCATCAAGGGACCTGACATCGTCATCATCGAGGGCCTCAACGTCCTCCAGCCCGCGCGCATCCGCGACGACGGTCGCGCCGGCCTCGCGGTCAGCGACTTCTTCGACTTCTCCGTGTACGTCGATGCCGCGCTCGCCGACATCAAGCGCTGGTACATCGAGCGCTTCCTGCGCCTGCGCGAGACGGCCTTCGTCGACCCGGCGTCGTACTTCTCGAAGTACGCCGCCCTCACCCAGGACCAGGCGGTCGAGGTCGCCACCCACATCTGGGACTCGATCAACGGCCCCAACCTGATCGAGAACGTCGCCCCGACCCGTGGTCGCGCGACACTCGTCCTGCGCAAGGACACGGACCACTCGGTGCGCTACGTGCGGCTGCGCAAGCTCTGAGTCAGCCTCAGAGGGCGAGCTGCGCCTTGACCACTCCGGCGAGCCGGTGGGCGACGTCGTAGGCGATCTCCGAGGTCGGCGCTTCCACCATGACGCGCACGAGCGCCTCGGTCCCGGAAGGGCGCAGCAGAATGCGTCCGCTCTCGCCGAGCGTCGCCTCCTCCTCGGCCACCGCCGCCGCCAGGACGGCGTCCTCGTCGGTGCGCGCCTTGTCGACGTCGGGGACGTTGACGAGCACCTGGGGCAGCCGCGTCATGATCCCGGCGAGCTTCTGGAGTGACTGACCGGTGGCTGCCATCCGCTCGAGCACCTTCAGTGCCGTGAGGATGCCGTCGCCCGTGGTGGCGTAGTCGGAGAGGATCACGTGGCCGGACTGCTCACCGCCGAGGGAGTAGCCCGAGACCTTCATCGCCTCGAGGACGTAACGGTCGCCGACCTTGGTCTGGCGGACGCCGACGCCGGCCTTCTTCATGGCGCGAACGAAGCCGAGGTTGCTCATCACGGTCGCCACGACGGTGTCCTTGACCAGCAGGCCCTGGTCGCGCAGCGCGAGGGCGAGCACGGCGAGGATCTGGTCGCCGTCGACGAGGTTGCCCTCGTGGTCCACGGCCAGGCACCGGTCGGAGTCGCCGTCGAGGCCGAAGCCGGCGTCGGCGCCGTGCTCGACGACCGCACGCTGCAGTGACTGCATGTGGGTCGAGCCGCAGTTGTCGTTGATGTTGAGGCCGTCGGGCTCGGCATGGATGGCGATCACTTCGGCGCCGGCGTCACGCAGGGCTCGCGGTCCGGCTTGGAACGCGGCACCCGCCGCGCAGTCCAGCACGACCTTGAGGCCAGCCAGGGGCATGGTCGTCGAGGCGACGAGATGGGCGGCATAGTCGCTCACCGCATCGGCGTACGGCGCCACACGACCGACGGCACCGCCGGTCGGGCGCTGCCAGACCTCTCGCATCCGGGCCTCGATGGCGACCTCGGCCGCGTCGTCGAGCTTGTGGCCGCCGCGCGCGAGGAACTTGATGCCGTTGTCGGGCATCGGGTTGTGCGAGGCCAACAGCATGACGCCGAGGTCGACGCCGAGCGCGCCGGTCAGGTAGGCGACGCCGGGGGTCGGCAGCACCCCGAGGAGGAGCACGTCGACACCGGCCGACGCGAGCCCCGCCACGACGGCGGCCTCGAGGAACTGCCCGGAAATGCGCGTGTCCCGACCCACCACGGCTCGGGGGCGGTGCCCCGCGAAGTCACCGCGGTCGGCCAGGACATGTGCCGCGGCAACGGACAGGTCCAGGGCCAGCTCCGCCGTCAGTGCGGCGTTTGCCAGACCCCGGACCCCGTCCGTGCCGAAGAGGCGTGTCATGCAGACGGGTCAGCGCTTGCTGAACTGCGAGGCCTTGCGGGCCTTCTTGAGACCAGCCTTCTTACGCTCGACGGCGCGGGCATCACGCGTGAGCAGGCCGAGCTTCTTGAGCTCGGGGCGGTTGGCTTCCTCGTCGATGGCGTTGAGCGAGCGGGCCACGCCGAGGCGCAGGGCGCCGGCCTGGCCGGCGATGCCGCCACCGTGGATGCGGGCCAGCACGTCGAAGCGACCCTCGAGCTGCAAGGCAACGAAGGGCTCGTTGACGATCTGCTGGTGCAGCTTGTTGGGGAAGTAGCTGTCGAGCGTGCGGCCGTTGACGGTCCACTCGCCGGTGCCCGGGACGATCCGGACGCGGGCGACGGCTTCCTTGCGGCGGCCGGTGGCGGCCGCGGGAGCGATCGTCGCGGGACGCAGCGGGGCGTCGGCGGACGGGGCGCTCTCGGAGCTGTAGGCGACGCCGTCGGCGTCGGTCTCGAAGGTCTCTTCGACCTCTGCGGGGGTCTCGATGTTCTCAGTCACTGTTCAGTCCTATGCGCTTACTGGGAGACCTGGGAGATCTCGAACGGGATGGCCTGCTGAGCCGAGTGCGGGTGCTCCGCGCCGGCGTAGACCTTGAGCTTCTTCAAGACCTGGCGACCGAGCTTGTTCTTGGGGAGCATTCCCCAGACAGCCTTCTCGATGGCCTTGCGGGCGTCCTTCTCGAGGAGCTCACCGAACGGCGTCGAGGAGAGACCACCGGGGTAACCCGAGTGGCGGTAGGCAAGCTTGGTGACCTTCTTGTTGCCCGAGAGGGCGACCTTGTCGGCGTTGATGATGATCACGAAGTCACCCATGTCCATGTGCGGAGCAAAGGTCGGCTTGTGCTTGCCGCGGAGAAGGTTGGCGGTCTGGACGGCGAGGCGTCCCAGGACCACGTCGGTGGCGTCGATGACGAGCCACTCTCGCTGGATGTCAGCGGGCTTGGGGCTGTACGTGCGCACGGCTGTATCCCGTTCTGGTTCGTTGGTCCCGGCCCTCGGTCGACGGCCGGTTGGTGGTGCCGCGACTTCTGACGAACACGGCCCGGATCGCTCCCCCCTCAGGAGGGATGACGTCCGGATCTGCACCCGCCCCCGGAGAGGGCGGACGCGGCAGGAGTCGCGACCAGTAAGAGTACGGCGCCGCGCGTACGGGGGTCAAAACGACGGAGCCTGAGCTCCGGGGCCACAATGAGCCGGTGCGCAATGGTGGCGTGTCCTTCTGGTGGCAGCAACTCGGCCTGCCGTCCCCCGCCGACCGCCTGGCCGGGGACGTCACCTGTGACGTGGCCGTCGTCGGCGCCGGCCTCACCGGCCTGTGGACCGCCTACTACCTGCAGGAGGCCGACCCCTCCCTCGACATCCGCGTCCTCGAGGCCGAGTTCGCCGGATTCGGCGCATCGGGACGTAACGGCGGCTGGCTGTCGAGCGAACTGGCGGGCAGCGCGAGGGCGTACGCCGAGGTCGCGGGCGAGGAGGGGGTCCAGCGCCTGCGGAGCGCACTGCGCGCCACCGTCGACGAGGTCATCGAGGTGGCCGCGCGGGAGGGCATCGAGGCCGACATCGTGCGCAGCGGCGTGCTGCGCGTGGCCCGCTCGCAGGCGCAGGCCCAACGACTGGCCGGGGAGCTCACCGCAGACCAGGTGCTCGACCGGATCCGGGTGGCCGGTGCCGTGTCCGGCCACTTCGACCCCGACTGCGCCAGGGTGCACCCCGCCCGGCTGGTGAGCGGCGTGGCCCGGGTCGTGCGGGAGCGCGGCGTGCGCATCCACGAGGGCACTCGCGCCGTCGCCGTGGCACCGGGCGCGGTGGTCACCGACCGCGGCACCGTCCGGGCACCCGTCGTGCTGCGCTGCCTCGAGGGCTTCACCGCCGGGCTGGCGGGCCACCGGCGCGAGTGGCTGCCGATGAACTCCGCGATCGTGGTCACCGAGCCGCTCACCGACGCCCAGTGGCGCGACATCGGCTGGCGCGGCGAGGAGCTGCTCGGCGACGAGGCGCACGCCTACTGCTACGCCCAGCGCACCGCCGACGGCCGCATCGCGCTGGGGGGACGGGGCGTGCCGTACCGCTTCGGCTCGCGCACCGACGTCGAGGGCCGCACCCAGGACTGGACGGTGGAGTCGCTCCGCTCCACCCTCGCTTCGTTGTTCCCGTCCTTGGCGAGGGTCGGCATCGACCACGCCTGGTGCGGGGTGCTGGGGGTGCCGCGGGACTGGAGCGCGAGCGTCTCCTTCGACCCCGCGGCGGGGCTCGGCCACGCCGGCGGCTACGTCGGCTCGGGCCTCACCGCGACCAACCTGGCTGGTCGCACGCTGCGCGACCTGGTGCTCGGCCGCGAGACCGCGCTGGTGCGGCTGCCCTGGACCAACCACCGCGTGCGGCGGTGGGAACCCGAACCGCTGAGATGGGCCGGTGTGCACGCGCTCTACCGCCTCTACCGCGCCGCCGACCGCCGCGAGGACGCCGGACTCCCACGCACGAGCCGCATCGCGCGGGTGGCGAACCGGGTGGCCGGTCGCTGACGCGGGTCGTGGACGCCGGTTCGCGCTCGCGCAACCCCCGCGGCTAAGTTGGAGCGACACCCCCAGACGTACAAAGACGTATGAACAGGAGCCGACGTGACCGACGTAGCGGCCAACCCCAACTCGCTGACCGTCCGAGACAACCGGACCGGCCAGGAGTACGACATCCCCATCACCGATGGGACGATCAACGCCAAGGACCTTGGCCAGATCCGGACCGGTGACGACGAGGTGGGCCTGGCGACGTACGACCCGGGGTTCGTCAACACCGCCTCGTGCCGCAGTGCAGTCACCTACATCGACGGCGACAAGGGCATCCTCGAGTACCGCGGCTATCCGATCGAGCAGCTCGCCGAGTCGTCCTCGTTCCTCGAGGTCGCCTACCTCCTGATCAACGGCGCGCTGCCGACCAAGGCCGAGTACGACGCGTGGGTGCACGAGATCACCTACCACACGTTCGTCCACGAGAACGTCAAGTCCTTCATGGAGGGCTTCCGCTATGACGCCCACCCGATGGGCATGTTGATGGCCTCCGTCGGCGCGCTCTCCACGTTCTACCCCGACGCCCGCAACATCAGCGATGCCGACAACCGGCACATCCAGATGGTGCGGATGATCGCGAAGATGCCGACGCTGGGCGCCTGGTCCTTCCGGCACGCACAGGGCAAGCCGTTCGTCTATCCCGACAACGACCTCGGCTACACCGCCAACTTCCTCTCGATGCTGTTCAAGATGAGCGAGCAGAAGTTCGACGCCGACCCGCGACTGGTCAAGGCCCTCGACGTGCTCTTCATCCTGCACGCCGACCACGAGCAGAACTGCTCGACCAACGCCGTGCGTTCGGTGGGCTCCAGCCAGGTCGACCCCTACTCGGCCGTGGCCGCCGGGGTCGGCGCCCTGTTCGGTCCCCTGCACGGTGGCGCCAACGAGGCTGTGCTCCGCATGCTCCGCCGCATCGGCACCAAGGAGAACATCCCCTCCTTCATCGAGGGTGTGAAGGCCGGCAACGAGAAGCTGATGGGCTTCGGCCACCGGGTCTACAAGAACTTCGACCCGCGCGCGACGATCATCAAGAAGGCCTGCGACGACGTCTTCGAGGTGACCGGCGTCAACCCGCTCCTCGAGATCGCCAAGGAGCTGGAGAAGATCGCGCTCGAGGACGAGTACTTCATCAAGCGCAAGCTCTACCCCAACGTCGACTTCTACTCCGGCCTGATCTACGAGGCCTTCCAGTTCCCGCCGGAGATGTTCACCGTGCTCTTCGCGATCGGTCGTACGCCCGGTTGGCTCGCGCAGTGGTCGGAACTGATCCAGGACAAGGACCAGAGGATCGCCCGCCCGAAGCAGATCTACACCGGCGAGCGCCAGCTGACGTTCGTCCCGGCTTCCGAGCGCTGGGCCTGACCGCCGTCTGACGCGTTCGGCCCGCATCCCGCCAGCAGGGGTGCGGGTGAGTTTCTTCATCTTCCCTTCAGCTCCGCTCAGGTGACTCACAGCCTCGCCGGGCACTGTCGAAGACATGAGTACGCCTGCGCACGACTGGTCCCCCTCCGGCAGCGACACCTACGGCTCGCGCCCGGCCCCGCCGGCCCCGCCGGCCCCGCCGAAGAGGCGACGAGCCGGTCTCGCGGCTGCCGTGGTCGCGACCTCGCTGGTCGTCGGCGGCGGTGCCGGACTGGGGAGCGCCGCAGTGTGGGACGCCTCGCACACCGACGCCCCCGGTTCGTCGGCCCAGCCGTCCAGCAGTGCCTCCCCCGTGGCACAGACCGACCCTCCTGCCGCCCAGGGCTCGGTCGAGGACGTCGCCGCTCGGGTGTTGCCCAGTGTGGTGAAGATCAACGTCACCGGCCAACAGGGCGCCGGCTCCGGCTCCGGCATCATCCTCACCTCCGACGGCACCATCCTCACCAACAACCACGTCGTCGAGGTCGCCGGCGAGAGCGGCAAGATCACCGTCGACTTCGCCGACGGCACCACCGCCGACGCGACCATCCTCGGCACCGACCCGCTGACCGACACCGCCGTCATCAAGACGGACGGCACCAGCAACCTCACGGCCGCCACCATCGGCAAGTCCGCCAACCTCAACGTCGGGCAGCAGGTCGTCGCGGTCGGCTCGCCGTTCGGTCTCGACGCCACGGTGACCAGCGGCATCGTCAGTGCCCTCGACCGCCCCGTCAACGTCGGGACCGACAGCAGCGGCAACTCCACGACGTACCCCGCCATCCAGACCGACGCCGCGATCAACCCCGGCAACAGCGGTGGTCCGCTGGTCGACATGACCGGCGCTGTCGTCGGCATCAACTCCTCCATCCGCACCGCGGCATCGCAGTCGAGCTTCGGAGGACAGTCCGAGTCCGGCTCGATCGGCCTGGGCTTCGCCATCCCGATCGACGAGGTCATGCCGATCGTCGACCAGATGAGCGCCGGCGAGACCCCGACCCATGCGCGGCTCGGCCTCCAGGTAGGCGACCCGCAGGAGGGTGGCACCACCGGCGCACTGGTTCGCGAGGTCACCAACGGGTCCACCGCTGCCGAGGGCGGCCTCGAGACCGGGGACGTCATCACCAAGATCGACGACCAGCGCATCTCCGACGCCGACTCGCTCGTCGCCACCATCCGCTCCTACCGGCCCGGCGACAGCGTCACCGTCACCTGGGTGCGCACCGGCGACGAGCAGAACGGCGACTTCGTGCTGGACTCCGACGGCGAATAACTGTCGTTGCTTTGGGCACCGGGCCATGATGGGGCTCCCACCGGAGCCATGACCCGACGCCGAGGAGCCACATGCAGCTGGAGCTGTCCGCCCAGGACGCCGCATTTCGTGACGAGATGCGCACGTTCTTCACCACCGAGTTCCCGCAGGACATCCGCGACGCGGTGCTGCAGGGTCGACACCTGACCCACGACCAGATCGTGAGCAGCCAGCGAGTGCTCAATGCGGCGGGTCTGGCGGTGCCGCACTGGCCCGAGGAGTGGGGCGGCAAGGGGTGGAGTGACCTGCAGCGGCACCTGTGGCACGAGGAGATGCAGCGTGCCGGGGTGCCGACGCCACTCGCGTTCAACGCCTCGATGATCGGCCCCGTGCTCGCCCAGTTCGGCAGTCAGGAGCAGAAGGAACGCTTCCTGCCCAAGACCGCCAACCTCGACATCTGGTGGTCACAGGGCTTCTCCGAACCGGACGCCGGCTCCGACCTCGCCAGCCTGCGCACCGCCGCCGTCCGCGACGGGGACGACTGGATCGTCAATGGGCAGAAGACCTGGACCACGTTGGGTCAGTACGGCGACTGGATCTTCACCCTCGTGCGGACCGACCCGGACGCGAAGCAGCAGGCGGGCATCTCGATGCTGCTGATCGACATGAGCCTCGACGGGGTCGAGGTGCGACCGATCGAGATGATCGACGGTGGCCACGAGGTCAACGAGGTCTGGTTCTCCGACGTCCGCGTGCCGGGCGACCTGATGGTCGGCGAGCTGAACAGCGGCTGGACGATCGCCAAGTTCCTGCTCGGCAACGAGCGGGTCGGGGTCGCCCCGGTCGGCGCGACCAAGCGCGCGCTGGCGACGCTCAAGGCGAGCGCCGCCGACCTTCTCGACGATCCGCTGACCCGCGCCAGGGTGGCCGAGCTGGAGAACGAGCTGCTCGCCCTCGAGCTCACCGCGCTGCGCGTGGTGGCCCACTCCGCCGGCGGGGAGCCCCATCCCGCCTCCTCGGTGCTCAAGCTCCAGGGCACCGAGCTGCAGCAGGCGGTGAGCGAGCTCGCCCTCGACCTCGCGGGTCCGGGCGCGCTGGCCTCCGGCGCCGACGACGACTCGCCCGTACCCGGCTGGGCCCGACTCTCCGCCCCGACCTACCTCAACCTGCGCAAGGCCTCGATCTACGGCGGATCCAACGAGATCCAACGCCAGATCATCGCCCGCACGATCCTGGGACTCTGACATGGACTTCACCTACGACGACGAGCAGAAGGCACTGCGCGATGCCGTGCGCGGGCTGGCGAACAAGGCGTACGCCGAGTTCGAGAACCGGCGCAAGGCCACCGCCGACGCGCCAGGCTTCGACGAGGCCCAGTGGGTCAGGCTCGCGGAGATGGGCGTGCTCGGGCTGCCCTTCAGCGAGGACGACGGCGGCGTCGGCGCCGGTCCGGTCGAGATCGGCCTGGTCTGCCAGGAGCTCGGCCGGGTGCTCGCCCCCGAACCGTTCCTGGCGTCCGTCGTGCACGCCGGCGGCCTGGTCTCGGCTGCCGGTTCGCCCGAACAGCGAGCCGACCTGCTGGGTCGACTCGCGGCCGGTGAGATCGTGCTCGCCGCCGCCGACACCTCCCCCGGCGGCCGCTGGAGCGCGGCCGCCGAGGGCGTGACCGCCGCGCAGGACGGCGACAACTGGACGGTGACCGGAGTCCGCGACCCCGTCCCCAACGGTGCCCGCGCGGACCACATCGTGGTGAGCGCGTCGCTGCCCGACGGCGGCACCGGACTGTTCGTCATCGACGGCGAGTCGGTCAGCCGGACCGACTATGCGGTGTTCGACGGCAGCCGGGCCGCGTGCGTCCAGCTTTCCGGCACGGCCGCGGTCCCGCTGGGCGAGCCCGGCCGCGACCTCACGGCCACCATTGCGACCATCAGCGACATCACCCGGATCATGGGCGCCAACCAGGCCCTCGGCGTGATGCAGGCCCAGGTGGCGGCGACCAACGACTACCTCAGGACCCGCAAGCAGTTCGGGGTCACGCTCAACACGTTCCAGGCCCTGACGTTCCGCGCCGCCGACATGTATGTCTCGCTCGAGCTCACCCACAGCCTGGTCGACTGGGCGACGATGGTGATCGCGGCCGGCACCCGGGAGGACATCGCCGACGCGGCCGACCGCGTCGGCCTCCAGGTCGCTCGGGCGAGCCGTCACATCGGTCAGGAGGCGATCCAGCTGCACGGCGGGATCGCGATGACGGCCGAATACTCCGTCGGCGTCGGGACGGCACACCTCGACGTACTCGGGCAGTGGTTGGGCGGGGCGCAGCATCACCTGACCCGTCTCGCCGACCGGGTCGCCGACCACGACGAGGTCGAGGCGCTGACCTGATGGACCTCAGCCTGAACGACGAGCAGCAGGCGTTCCGCGCCCTCGCCCGCGACTTCCTCGACCGCGAGGCGGTGCCGCACCGCACCCAGTGGGATCGCGACGAGTCGGTCGACACCTCGATCATCGCGAAGATGGCCGAGATCGGGTTCTTCGGCCTCACCATCCCCGAGGAGTACGGCGGCCTCGGCGGCGACTACGTGACGTACGTCTTGGGCATGGAGGAGCTGGGCCGCGCCGACTCCGCCCTGCGCGGCATCGTCTCGGTGTCCAACGGCCTCGTCGGCAAGTCCATCCTGGGCTTCGGCACCGAGGAGCAGAAGCAGCACTGGTTGCCGGGGATCGCCACCGCAGAGATCCTCGGCTGCTTCGGGCTGACCGAGCCCGACACCGGCTCCGACGCCGGCAACCTGGTCTCGCGTGCCACCCGCGACGGCGACGTCTGGGTGATCTCGGGGCAGAAGCTCTTCATCACCAACGGCACCTGGGCCCACGTCGCCCTCGTGTTCGCACGCACCGGCGGGCCGGGCCCGAAGGGCATCAGCGCCTTCCTGGTGCCGACGGACACGCCGGGCTTCGAGGCGCGCGAGATCAAGGGCAAGCTCGGGCTCCGCGGCCAGGCCACGGCCGAGCTGTTCCTCTCCGACGTCCGCGTCCGGGCCGACGCGCTGCTCGGCGAGGAGGGCGAGGGCTTCCGGATCGCGATGACGACCCTCGACAAGGGCCGGGTCTCGGTCGCTGCCGGTTGCGTGGGTCTCGTGCAGGCATGCCTGGAGTCCTCGGTGGACTACGCCACCACGCGCACGCAGTTCGGCCGCCCGCTCGCCGGCTTCCAGCTGGTGCAGGACATGATCGCCGACATCTCCGTGGACGCCGATGCCGCCCGACTGCTCGTCTGGCGCTGCGCCGACCTCATCGACCGCGGCCAGCCCTTCGGCACCGCCGCGTCCAAGGCCAAGCTGTTCGCCTCCGAGGCCGCCGTGCGGGCGGCCAACAACGCCATCCAGATCTATGGCGGGGCCGGGTACGTCGATGAGTACCCCGCGGAGAAGTACCTCCGCGACGCCCGCGTGATGACGCTCTACGAGGGCACCAGCCAGATCCAGAAGCTCCTGATCGGCCGAGCCGAGACGGGCATCAGCGCCTTCGTGTGAGGGCGGGGCGCCACCGGCGCTAACGCGACCGCACGACGCGGCCCTCGTCCCACACGGGCCCGTCGGACTCGTAGACCTCGCCGTCGGCGCCGTAGACCAGGTAGCGGTCGAAACTGCGGGCGAACCAGCGGTCGTGGGTGACGGCGAGCACCGTGCCCTCGAAGGACGCGAGCCCGGCCTCGAGCGCCTCCGCACTCTGGACGTCGAGGTTGTCGGTCGGCTCGTCCAGCAGCAGCAGTGTCGCTCCGGACAGCTCCAGCAGCAGGATCTGGAAGCGCGCCTGCTGACCACCGCTGAGGGACTCGAAACCCTGCTCACCGGCGTGCGCCAGCTCGTAGCGGTCCAGCACGCGCGCGGCGGCCTCACGCCCCATCCCCGAGCGACCGCCGGGCGAGCCGTCGCCGCGGTGCAGGATCTCCAGCAGGGTGCGACCGACCAGCTCGGGGTGCTCGTGCGTCTGGACGAACCAGCCCGGCCGCACGCGCGCACCGAGCTTCGCCTTGCCGGTGTGCGGCACGGGCTTCGGCGGGTCACCCACCGGCTGGTGCTCGATGTCCGGGTCGGAGCCGCCGGCGGCCAGCAGCCGCAGGAAGTGCGACTTGCCGGACCCGTTGCTGCCGAGGACGGCCACGCGTTCGCCGTACCAGACCTCGAGGTCGAAGGAGCGCATCAGTCCGGTCAGCTCCAGGTCGGTGCAGACCACCGCGCGCTTGCCGGTCCGACCGCCCTTGAGCCGCATCGTCACCTGCTGCTCACGCGGCTGCTCGGTCGGCGGGCCGGCCTCCTCGAACTTCCGCAGGCGCGTCTGGGCGGCCCGATACTGCGAGGACATGCCGTCGTTGTACTCGGCCTTGATCTTCAGCCGGAGCACGAGCGCCTTGATCTTGGCGTGCTCCTCGTCCCAGCGCCGGCGCTGCTCCTCGAAGCGGAGGAAGCGATGCTCGCGAGCATCGTGGTAGCTCGCGAAGCCGCCCGGGTGGGTCCACACGAGGTTGCCGGCCCCGTGTCCTCCACTGCCGAGCTCGACGGTGACGATGCGTGTCGCGGTGTTGCTGAGGAGCTCGCGGTCGTGGCTGATGAACAGGATCGTCTTGGCCGACTCGCGGATGCGCTCCTCGAGCCAGATCTTGCCGGGGACGTCGAGGTAGTTGTCGGGCTCGTCGAGCAGCAGCACCTGGTCGGGACCCCGCAGGAGAAATACCAACACGAGTCGCTTCTGCTCACCGCCCGAGAGGGTGGGCAGCGCGCGGTGCCGGGCGCGGTCGAAGGGC
>NZ_JANPEO010000319.1:0-7727 GCF_031422975.1 Nocardioides sp.
CAAGGCAGCGGGCCTCGCGGAGCTCGGCAGGGGGACCCGCAAAGTCCGGCGCCAGGTCGAGGGCTGGTCGACGAGCAACCCCAACGCGCACACGCCCGACAATCCCTCCTTCACCGCGGTGATGGCCTGGCTCGACGCCCACCAGCCCGACGACGTGGCCACCTGCGTCATCCACAACGACTTCAAGGTCGACAACCTCGTCTTCGCCCACGACGACCCGACGCGCGTCGTCGGCGTCCTCGACTGGGAGATGGCGACGCTCGGCGACCCGCTGATGGACCTCGGCGGGGCGCTGGCGTTCTGGATCCAGGCCGACGACTCCGACGAGCTCAAGCTGACCAAGCGGGTGCCGACCGACCTGCCCGGCATGATCACCCGCGAGGAGTTCGTCCAGGCCTACTGCGAGCGGATGGGCTTCTCGCTCACGCCGGAGCAGTGGCGCTTCTACGAGGTCTTCGGGCTGTTCCGCAACGCCGTGATCGCCCAGCAGATCTACTACCGCTACTTCCACCAGCAGACGACCAACGAGATGTTCGCCCTCTTCGGACCGGGCGTGCAGATCCTCGACCGGCGGATCGCGGAGCAGATCGCGTGAACACCCCACGACGTTCTCCTCCCCCGCTCCGCTCCTCCGGACAACGCCGCAGGGACCCCGGGTGAGCCGGATCCTGCTCGTCCGACACGGCCAGGCCTCGTGGGGCGCCGCGGACTACGACCAGCTCTCGACGCTGGGTGAGGCGCAGTCACGCATCCTCGGCGCGGCCCTCGCGACCCAGGGCATCACCCCCGACGTGCTGATCTCCGGCGCGATGAAGCGGCACGGGCAGACCGCGCGCGGCGTGTGCGAGGGTGCCGGCTGGGAGCTCCCCGTCACCACCGACGAGGGGTGGAACGAGTTCGACCACCTCCAGGTCCTGGCCCGCCACCCCGCGCCCGAGGGCGTCGACATCAGGGCCGACCCGCGCGCGTTCCAGGCCTGGTTCGAGGCGGCGACGCTGCGCTGGACCGGTGGCGCGCACGACGACTACGACGAGTCCTTCGCGCACTTCTCCGCACGGGTCTCGTCGGCGCTGGACCGGACCATCGGCGGCCTCGGCCCCCAGGGCACCGCGGTGGTCTTCACCAGCGGCGGGCCGATCTCCTGGGCGGCCGCGACCCGCCTCGACGGCGGCACTCATCTGTGGCTGCGGCTCAACCAGGTGGTCATCAACGCCGCGGTGACCAGCTTCGTGGTCGGCTCGCGCGGCGCCACGCTGCTCGCCTTCAACGAGCACACGCACCTCTCCCCCGACCACCAGACCTATCGATAGGACCCCCATGCCCACGATCCTCATCACCGGCGCCTCCTCCGGGCTCGGCGCCGAGATGGCGCGCCAGTGCGCCGCCCTCGGCTACGACCTTGCGCTCTGTGCGCGGCGCACGGATCGGCTCGAGTCCCTGGCCGCCTCCCTCACCGGGGTGAAGGTCGGCGTCAAGGCACTCGACGTCAACGACCACGACGCGGTCTTCCGGGTCTTCGAGGAGTTCCGCGCGGAGTTCGGCACGCTCGAGAAGGTCGTCGTCAACGCCGGCCTCGGCAAGGGTCAACCGCTCGGCACCGGTCGCTTCGACGCCAACCTCGCGACCGCGCAGACCAACTTCATCGGCGCCCTCGCCCAGACCGAGGCGGCCGCGCGGATCTTCCGCGAGCAGAACGCAGGTCAGCTGGTGATGATCTCCTCGATCTCCGCCATCCGCGGGATGCCGAGGAACATCACGACGTACGCCGCCACGAAGGCCGCCGTCGCGCACCTCGCCGAGGGCTTCCGCGCCGACGTGATGGGCACCCCGATCAAGGTGACGGTGCTCTACCCGGGCTACATCGTCTCCGAGATGTCGGCCACGTCGACGACCACGCCGCTGGTCGCGTCGACCGAGAAGGGCGTGCGCGCGATGGTGTCTGCGATCGAGAAGCAGAAGGCCTCCGCTCGCGTCCCCGCCTGGCCCTGGGTGCCCGTCGGCTTCGCGCTCCAGCACCTGCCGCTCCCGCTCGCCCGCAAGCTGATGGGCTGAGAGCCCCTCAGCGGCCTCCGCGGGCGTCGAGCGCGTCGGTGAGGAGGCCGACCAGGGCCTCGAGCTGGACGTCGACGGAAGAGGCGATCTCGTCGGCGCCGTCGAGCGCGCGGGCCGCGAGCCCGGCCTTGGAGTCGATCAGCTCGGCGATCTTCGAGTCGATCGTCTGCGCGGCGATGATCCGCCACGCGGTGACCGGCTCCGACTGACCTATGCGGTGGATCCGGTCGATCGCCTGGGTCTGCTCCGCATCGGTCCACGACAGCTCCGCGAGCACCATGTTGGAGGCGACCTGGAGGTTCAGGCCGACTCCCGCGGCGGTGAGCGAGCAGACGATGATCGACGTCTCGGGGTCCTGGGTGAAGGACTCGATGGCCGCAGCCCGCGCCTTGGCCGTCTGGTCGCCGCGGATGGACACGAAGTTGATGCCGCGCTTGGCGAAGCTGGCCTGCGCCTCGTCCATCACGTCGATGTGCTTGGCGAAGAAGACGACCTTGCCGACGTTGCGTGCCAGTTGGGCGGTGTAGTCGGCGGCGAGGCCCGCCTTGGCCTGGCCGATCCGGCGCATCATCGAGAAGACGTTCTCGCCGTCCTTCGCGGACTCCATGTCCTCGCGCTCCCACTTGGCGACGCGACGCACGAGGTCACGGTCGATGCCGTCGACCACGATGTTGGTCGTGCGCGCCTCGAGGGCTGCGTCGTAGCGCTTCACCAGGCGGCGCGACAGCTCGCGCTCGGCATCGCGGATGGAGCGGCCCTCGGCACCCTCGAGCTCGACCGGGAGGTCGGCAACCCGGCGGGCGGGGATGTCGGCGGCGACGTCGATCTTCTTGCGCCGCACGATGCCCATCTCGATCACGGAGCGGCGGGCGTTGGGATAGAAGCCCGGCTCGCCCGGCATCAGCCCGGTGTCCTCGAGCTTGTTCATCAGCTCGCCCAGCGGCTTGTGGTCGTCGATCCAGCCGAGGAACTGCCAGATCGCGCGGAAGTCCTCGATGTCGTTGATCAGCGGCGTGCCGGTCAGGGCCATCAGCAGGGGCCGCGCGAGCCGGGTGCGGAGGCGCTGCGAGAGCTCGAGCACGTGCTGGGAGCGCTGCGACGACTTGTTCTTGATGAAGTGGGCCTCGTCGACGACCATGCCGCGGAAACCGTGGTTGCCGAGCCAGCCGACATGCCGGTCGAGGACCTCGTAGTTGACCACGACGATGTCGGCGAAGCCGTCGATCTCCTCGCCGTCGCCGTGGATGACGGTGACGGAGCGGTTGGGTGTCCAGAGGCTGACCTCGTGGGCCCAGTTGGCCTTGACGACGTTGGGTACGACGCACAGCAGCGGCCAGGCATTGGCAGCCTGCGCCGCGAGCAGCGCCTGGGCGGTCTTGCCCAGCCCGGGCTCGTCGGCGAGCAGGAAGGTGCGGTGGCCGGCCGCGGCGGCAGCCACGAGTGAGGCCTGGTGCGGCATGAGGGGCACCCCCGGCACCGGCACCGGCGCCGGCAGCTTCATGCAGGCGGCGGCCCCGCCTCCGACGTACTCGAAGGACTTGAACAGCGGCTCGAGCAGCTCCCAGTTGGCGAGGCGGCGCGCCTCGACGCGGTTGGCGTCGGCGGCCGAGAAGTCGGGCGCGAGGAACGGGTTCGCGAGCTGACGCGAGATCACCGACTGAGGGATGACCCGGCGGCCCGAGGTCGTCGCGGCGGTCTCGGGCTTGGGCGGCTCGACCTCTTCGGGGACGTCCATGCCACCCGACTTGAGCATCTGGCGTTTGAGGGCGCGGGCGCCTTCGGAGATCTCGGCGTCGTCGGCCAGCAGCTGCAGCAGCGAGGTGTCGCGCGCCGCGGTCTTGGCCAGGATGGTCGCGATCCCGTCGAGCCGCTTGAGCTGCTCGGCCTTGCGGCCCTCGCCCAGCTCGGTGTCGGCGTTGAGGCGGTGGCGCTCGTCGCGCACCAGCAGCGCCACGACCTGGAAGGTCGCGCGCCCGTGCGGGGCGACCTTGCCGCGCTCGGCCGCCTGCTCCACCTCACGAACGGACCTCGCGAGCACCGGGATGATGCCTTCGTTGTCCTTGCGGATCACCTTGGTGCCGCCGCGACGTGCGGTGGATGTGCGTCGGCTTCGCTGAGCCACTCAGTTCCTCCTCGGGATGCCCGCCACGTCCCGCGACGGACAAGCACTACCTGCGTCGCGGGAGACCGGTGGCGACTTCAGCGACGCAGAACCCGACTGTTGCCTCGAGACAGAACGTCACGTGCGGCACCGGATGAGTCGGGGCTCCGCCACCAGATCGGGTTGATCGAGCGACGAAGGCGTCACCAATACTACCTCGCCGGGACGCGAAAGCGTGCACCACCGCGCGCCCCGGGCGTGCGAGGCTGGGCTCATGACCACCGATGCGGCCCCCGACGCCACCTCGGCGCGACGCGGCCGGCCCGGCTACGACCAGGAGACCGTGCTCCGGCGCGCGATCGACCTCTTCAACCGCCAGGGGTATGACGCCACCAGTATGGGCGACCTCGCCCGCGAGCTCGGGCTGACGAAGTCCGCGATCTACCACCACGTGCCGAGCAAGGAGCACCTGCTGGCCTCGGGCCTCGACGAGGCGCTCGACGCTCTCAGCAGCACGGTGGCCGCGATCGCCGCGACGAGCGCGCAACCCGCCGAGACGCGGTTGCGGACGGCCATCCGCTCCTCCGTGGAGATCCTCGTCGACCACCTCCCCGCAGTGACCCTCCTCCTGCGCGCACGGGGCAACAGCGAGGTCGAGCAGGCGGCCCTGGACCGGCGCCGAGCCATCGACGACGCTCTCGCCGAGCTGGTCCGCGACGCCGTACGCGAAGGCAGCCTGCGCACCGACATCGAGCCCGAGCTGATCAGCCGCCTGCTCTTCGGCATGGTGAACAGCTCCGTCGAGTGGTTCCACCCCGACGGGGCGGTCGACGCCCCCGCACTCGCCGACGCGATCACCGGCATCGCCTTCGACGGGCTGTCACGGCGCTGAGTGACGCCTGACCGATCAGGCGTCGAAGTCGACGGCCACCTCGTCGGAGACGGGGAACGTCTGGCAGGTCAGCACGAACCCGCGGGCGACCTCGTCGTCGCCCAGCGCGTAGTTGCGACGCATGTCCACCTCGCCGCTGACGACGTGCGCCCGGCAGGTGCCGCAGACTCCGCCCTTGCACGCGAACGGCAGGTCGTTGCGCGAGGCCGCGGCTCCGTCGAGGATCGTCGTCGCGCGCGGCATCGGCGCGGTCGTGGTGCGGCCGTCGAGCGAGATCGTCACGTCGCTGACGTCGCCCTCGACGACGGCCTCGGGCCGCGCCAGCTCGGGCGGCGGCTCGTCGACGTAGAACAGCTCGTAGTGCACGCGGTCGCCCGGCACGCCGAGCTCGTCGAGCACCTCGCGCGCGTCCGCGATCAGTCCGAAGGGTCCGCACAGCCAGACGTGGTCGACTCCCCCGACCGGCACCAGCACGGAGATCAGCCGGCGCAGCCGGTCGGCGTCGAGCCGGCCGGTGAACAGCTCCACGTCGCGGGGCTCGCGGGACAGGACATGCACCAGCTCGAGCCGGTGGCGGTAGCGGTTCTTCAGGTCCGCCAGCTCCTCGGCGAACATCACCGTCGAGGCGTGCCGGTTGCCGTACAGCAGCGTCAGCTGCGACCCGGGGTTGCGCAGCACCGTCGAGGCGATCGAGAGCATCGGGGTGATCCCCGACCCGGCGGCGATGCACAGGTGCCGTCCGGACAGGTCACTGCTCGCCGCGAAGGAGCCGCTCGGTGTCTGCACCTCGATCACGTCGCCGGGCACCACGTCGCGGACCAGCCAGCGGGAGAAGAGCCCGTCGGGGATCTCGCGTACGCCGATGCGCGGCGCCGCTCCCGCCGGGGCGCAGATCGAGTAGGAGCGCCGGTGCTCGGTGCCGTCGATCAGCCGGCGCAGTGTCAGCGACTGACCGGCGTCGAAGTCGAACTCCGCGCCGAGGCCGCCCGGGACCTCGAACGTGATCGCGGCCGAGTCGTCGGTGAGCGACTCGACCGAGGCGACCCTCAGCGGGTGGAACGCGCCGCGGCCCATTCAGATCTCCTTCACGTGCTCGAACGGGTCCAGGCAGGCCCGGCACCGGTAGAGGGCCTTGCACGCCGTCGGCCCGAACTCGGAGGTCAGCTCGACGTCGGCGCTGCCGCAGCGGGGGCAGTCGATCGGGCGGCGGAGCGGGGTCAGGGTGAGCGTGACGGGGCCGGTCGGCGCCGGTCCGGGTGCGGAGAGTCCGTGGGTCGAAAGCTTGCGGCGTCCGCCCTCGGTGATCCAGTCGCTCGACCACGCCGGGCTGAGGCTGATCCTCACGTCCACGTCGGCGTAGCCGGCATCGAGGAGTGCGTGCCGGAGGTCGTCACGCATGGTGGCCATGGCGGGACAGCCGGAGTAGGTCGGGGTGATGGTGACCGTGACGCGCTCGCCCTCCTCGACGACGTCGCGCAGCACACCGAGGTCGACGAGCGTCAGCATCGGCATCTCGGGGTCGGTCACGGTGGCAGCCACCGCGAGCGCGCTGCCCCCGCGAGGAGAGCTCACCACTTCCCCATCGGGTGGGCGCGGGCCACGACCTGCATCTCGGCGAGCAGCTTGCCCATCGCCTCGGTGTGGTGGCCACTGCGGCCGAGCGGCCCGGTCCCCGACGGGGGCAGGTCGGGGCGCTCGATCCCACTGGTCGCGAGGACGTGCTCGATGACGGCGTCGACCTCGTCGGCCAGTGTGCCGGGGTCGACCCCGAAGGCCTGCTCCGCGGCGAGCGCCTCGGTCTCGCAGCGGCGCGACAGCTCGGCGTACATCGGCCACACGGTCCGGAGCCCGGCGACGAGCCGGCGTCGCGACTCCTCGGTGCCGCGCGCCAGCGTCACGAACCACCGCCCGGCGTAGTCGCGGTGGTAGGTGACCTCCTTGACACCCTTCGCGGCGATGGCGCTCAGCACCGGGTCCAGGCTGGTCGTCAGTCGTTGCAGGAGCGCGAGCCGGTGCGTGGCGAACAGCAGCAACCGCGCGATCGTGACCGCGAAGTCTCCGTTGGTCGCCTCGACCATGCGGACATTGCGGAAGGCCGGCTCTTCGCGGAAGAACGCCAGGGCGTCGTCGGGCGGGATCGGCGACCCGTCGGGCAGCGGCGGCACGACGCGGGGATCGGCCGCGGCGGCCCGGGCGAGCAGGAGTCGAGCCTGACCGAGCAGGTCGAGGGCGATGTTGGCCAGCGCGATGTCGTCCTCGAGGTCCGGCGCATTGCTCGTCCACTCCGAGAGTCGGTGGGCATAGATCAGCGCGTCGTCCCCGAGCATCAGGCAGTACGCCGCCAGCGCAGCGCCGTCGACACCCGCGGGGATCGTGGTGTCGACGCCCGCGAGCGGGTCTTCGAAGTCCGTGCCGAAGGCCCACTGCGAGGCCTGCTGGGAGGAGTCGCCGAGCAGTCCGTCGTAGACGGAGTCGTGGTCGAGGTCGAGGTCGTGGGATTCCATGTCACATGTGCGGAACGTCGTCGGGGATGGCATAGAAGGTCGGGTGCCGGTAGACCTTGTCGCCGGCGGGGGCGAAGAGCGGGTCCTTCTCGTCGGGGCTGGAGGCGACGACCAGGTCGGCGCGGACGGCCCAGATGCTGACGCCCTCGTTGCGGCGGGTGTAGACGTCGCGGGCGTG
>NZ_JANPEO010000320.1:0-6050 GCF_031422975.1 Nocardioides sp.
CGTCCTTCTTGGCCTTGCCACCACCGTCGGCCAGCGGCTGGCCGACCTTCGCGTTGTCCCTGTAGACCGCGGTTGCTTTGAGACCGAGCTTCCAGGACTGCATGTAGACGTCCTCGATCTCCTCGACCGTGGCGGTCTCGGGGAGGTTGACCGTCTTGGAGATCGCACCGGACAGGAACGGCTGGCAGGCCGCCATCATCCGCACGTGACCCATCGCCTTGAGGGACCGAACACCCATCGCGGTGTCGAAGATCTCGTAGTGCTCCTGCTTGAGGCCGGGCGCGTCGATGACGTGACCGTGCTCGCCGATGAAGGCGACGATGGCCTCGACCTGCTCGGGCTGGTAGCCCATCTTCTCGAGCGCACGCGGGATCGTCTGGTTGACGATCTGCATCGAGCCACCGCCGACGAGCTTCTTGAACTTCACCAGGGAGAAGTCGGGCTCGATGCCGGTGGTGTCGCAGTCCATCATGAAGCCGATGGTGCCGGTCGGCGCGAGCACCGAGGCCTGCGCGTTGCGGAAGCCGTTCTTCTCACCGGTCGCGATGACGTCGGCCCACGCCGCGGTGGCCAGCTTGTGCACGCGGCCGTCCTCGGTGTGCAGCACCCGCACCACGTCGTTGGCGGCCTGGTGCTTGCGCATGACCCGCTTGTGGGCCTCCGCGTTGCGCTGGTAGCCGGCGTAGGGACCGACGATCGCGGCGAGCTCGGCCGAGCGCTTGTACGACGTACCGGTCATCAGCGAGGTCAGCGCGGCCGCCATCGAACGACCGCCGTCGGAGTCGTAGCCCAGACCCATCGCCATCAGCAGCGCGCCGAGGTTGGCGTAGCCGATGCCCAGCTGGCGGTAGTCGCGAGTCGTCTTGGCGATCGGCTCGGTCGGGAAGTCGGCGAAGCAGATCGAGATGTCCATCGCGGTGATGATGAACTCGACGGCCTTCGCGAACAGCGCGGCGTCGAACGTGTCGTCGTCCTTGAGGAACTTCAGCAGGTTGAGCGACGCCAGGTTGCACGAGGAGTTGTCGAGCGACATGTATTCCGAGCACGGGTTGGACGCGGTGATGCGGCCCGTCTCCGGGTTGGTGTGCCAGTCGTTGATCGTGTCGTCGTACTGCAGACCCGGGTCGGCGCACTCCCACGCCGCCACGGCGATCTTGCGCCACAGCTCGCGGGCGTCGACCTGCTCGATGATCTCGCCACTTGCGCGGGCCCGCAGACCGAAGTCGGTGCCCTGCTCGACCGCGCGCATGAACTCGTCGCTGACGCGGACCGAGTTGTTGGCGTTCTGGTACTGCACGGACGTGATGTCCTTGCCGCCGAGGTCCATGTCGAAGCCGGCGTCGCGCAGGGCGCGGATCTTGTTCTCTTCGTTCTTCTTGGTCTCGATGAACTCCTCGATGTCGGGGTGGTCGACGTCGAGCACGACCATCTTGGCCGCGCGGCGCGTCGCGCCGCCCGACTTGATGGTGCCGGCGGAGGCGTCGGCGCCGCGCATGAAGGAGACCGGGCCACTCGCCGTACCACCCGAGGAGAGCAGCTCCTTGGAGGAGCGGATGCGGGAGAGGTTGAGGCCGGCACCGGAGCCGCCCTTGAAGATGAAGCCCTCTTCCTTGTACCAGTTCAGGATCGAGTCCATCGAGTCGTCCACCGAGAGGATGAAGCACGCGGAGACCTGCTGCGGCGAGGGCGTGCCGACGTTGAACCAGACCGGGGAGTTGAAGGAGAAGTACTGGTTGACCAGCAGCCAGGTCAGCTCGTGCTCGAAGATCTCGGCGTCGCCGGTGGACTTGAAGTAGCCGTGGTCGATGCCGGCCTTGGTGTAGGTCTTCACGACCCGGTCGATGAGCTGCTTGAGGCTCCACTCGCGCACGTCGGTGCCGACGGCGCCACGGAAGTACTTCGTGGTCACGATCGTCGAGGCGTTGACGGACCAGAAGTCGGGGAACTCGACACCACGCTGCTCGAAGACGGTCTCGCCGGTCTTCCAGTTGGTCTGGACGACGTCGCGACGCTCCCAGTTGATCGCGTCATAGGGGTGCGTGCCCTCGGTGCTGAAAACGCGCTCCAGCGTGAGGCCTGCACCCTTCGTCGACGCAGCGTCGGTGCCGGTGACATGCGTCTCGGTCATGAATTCTCCTGTTGAACTTGTTGGGATTGGTGTGCCCGGCACGCGGCTTCCCCACCACGTGCCGGGCAGTCTGGGTCAGCCAGTGGTGGCTGGTACGGCGACGTCGGTCGCCTGCTCGAGGCGGCGCTCGGCGCGCAGCATCTCGATCTCGTTCTCGAAGTCCTCGGCCGAGTCGAACGCGCGGTAGACGCTTGCGAAGCGGAGGTAGGCGACCTCGTCGAGCTCGCGCAGCGGGCTCAGGATCGCGAGGCCGACCTCGTTGGCGTTGACCTCGGCCTGGCCGGAGAGACGCAGCGCATCCTCGACGGCCTGGCCCAGGCAGGCCAGCTGGTCCTCGGTGACCGGGCGGCCCTTGCAGGCCTTGCGGACGCCGGCGATCGCCTTGTCGCGGTTGAACGGCTCGCTCGCGCCGCTGCGCTTGAGGACCATCAACTGCATCTGCTCGACGGTCGTGAACCTCTTCTCACAGGTCGCGCAGACCCGGCGGCGGCGGATGGAGGATCCATCGTCGGCGACGCGGGAGTCGAGGACCCGGGTGTCGGTCTTGCGGCAGTAGGGACAGTGCATCGCGCGACCTCCTTCCGGGATGTGTGGGCGCGACGGAAACACCCGTACACGAGTGTCAACGCATGTGGAACGGTCGATGTTTCCTGTGGAGAACTGGCGCGAAACTGTGCACTCGGGGCCAGCCGTTGTGAACTAGATGTGGAAAACCACACCGGTGTAACTACTAGATGTAGTGGTTACCGTACGTCGCGCCCCAACGGTTGGCAAGTGACCGAACGGGCCATTTTCTACCGCTCTGTTGCGGGTGGGTAAAACCGCAGGTCAGTGGCCCCTGACCCCCTCTGCCAGGGTCCCGATCGCGGCGTGTCGGGCGCTCGGCGTGAGCGAATCTGACCCGGCGTACGTCGCCATCAGCCACAATGGCCCGGTGGCTACGGGTAAGCGGGCGGGATCACGACGCAGTGCGCAGGAGAGGGCCTCCTTCAACCGGCCCGCTCTCGCGTTCGCCCTGGCGATCACGGCCTGCCTGGTCGCCTGGGGCTACCTCGTCTACCTCGCCATCGACTTCGGTACGTCGGCGCGTGCCGGTGACTCCGGTGCGTGGGCGTTCCTCGTGCTCAGCTCCTTGGGGGCCGTCGCCTGCCTGTTCGCGGGGCTGCTGTTCGTCTCACGGCTGATCCGCGCGCTCGGCCTTCCCTCGCATGCGGACGACGACGGTTCCCCCGTACCGGAGCCCAACCAGGTCGCACACCGGGCGCCGGGCGGGCGCCGCGCTGCGCGCTAGCGACGCAGAGCACAAGGTCCCCGGTCGAGGGGACCTCCGACCGAGTCGATCGGCCACCTCGGCCGCCTAGGGTCGAGACATGAGCAGTGGGCCAGGAGGACAGGCCGAGGCACGCACCTGCCTCGTTGCGGTGGACGGCTCCGAGGCCAGCATCGATGCGCTCATCTGGGGCCTGCGGTACGCGAGCGATCACGACATGCGGGTCGAAGTGCTCACCGTGTGGCCGCCGCACGGCAGCGTCTTCATCCACGAGGTGCCCGGTCACTTCTGTGCTCCACGTTGGCGGGCCCGGGGCGCTCAGGCGGACGTCATCGAGCAAGCCCTCGAGGAGGTGGCCGATCGCCCGGCCATCGCCACCAGCTTGGAGAACGGTGACGCCGCGGACGCGATCGTGCGCGCGTCAGCCTCGTGTGAGCTGGTGGTCCTGGGATCGAACGCCGACCAGACCCCGCATCGACTGACGGCCCGCATCATCGATCAGGCGCCGTGCAAGGTCGTGGTGGCTGGCACTCAGGGCGCGTCCCGTCAGCGGCTGCGGAAGAACTTCACCGTGTAGCTGGTGGCCTGACCGGGGACGCCGTCGATGGTGAGGTTGGAGACGCTCACCTTCGCCTTGCCGACCGGATGGATGGGCCAGGTGTCTGGCATCTCCCACACCAGGGTCGGCTTGCCGGGCGAGTCCTCGGGCGGGTGGACCTTGAGGCCCCTGACCCGTGCGTTGTCGAACGTGACGCGGACCGTGGCCTGGGAGAGATCGGCCTCGTCGTCGCCGCTGGACAGCGACCACCGCCCGCGGGGGTCGAGCCGGCTCGGGAACCAGCCCGCCGCCGGCCAGCTGACCCAGTCCGGGTTGGGCGCTGCGTCGTTGAAGGGCTGGCCGAACAGGTAGGAGACGTTCGCGGTCGCCGTACCCCCCAGACCGATCGCGGTGAGGTAGGGGTAGAGGAACCAGCGACGGTGCCCGGCCGCCTGGTTGATGTTGCCCCAGTCGTCGAGGTAGGACTCGATCTTGTCGGCGTTGGATTCGCTGCGCAGGCCTTGGTAGAGATTGGACATGCCCGCCGCGTCGTAGCCCTCCTGGGACCAGCACGGCCACGACTTCGGCGGGTAGTGGTTGACCGCGCCCTTGGCGGTCATCATGATCGCCGCGGCCTGGGCCTGCGCCACCGTGTCGGTGTCGAGCGCCAGCGGCGTGAGGCCGGTGAGCAGGCGGGCGAAGTTGATCGCCCCGAGCTGCTTGTTGGTCGAGCCACCGGACAGCGCGCCCGGCAGACACTTCTTGACGCTGCCACCGAGCCACCGCGGGCGATCCGCGTCGGCAGTTCGCCACAGTTGCTTGTACGCCGCCCGCACCTCGCTCTTCTTGCTGGTGTCGATCGCCATCGCGGCGCGCGGGGGGACCGGTCCCGCGCCCTGGCGCGTGGTCACCGGCTCGTCGTGCTCGGTCGCGTTGGCGCCCGTGGCCAGGCCGGCGGCGATGACCAGCGGGACCGCTAGCGCGGCGAGGGGGCGGAGACGCATGGGGTGGCCTTCCCGAGATGGACCGGATGTGGCGACGCTATCGGGCGTTGTCCAGCAAACGAGCGTCAGCGGGACGCGTCACGCGGCTGGGGGTTCTCCCGGGTCCATCACCAGCTCGGGTGAAGCCTCCAGGATCGCCAGGTCGATCGAGTCGCCCACCACTGTCACCGTGTCGTCGATGTCTTCCCACTGGCCGCCGTTGACCCGGAAGCTGCCGGAGTAGACGGTGTTCACCCTCGGCTCGACCGGGTCGAGGCCGGTGAAGGTGTGCACGACATCCTGGGCGGGATAGGGGTTGCCGGCACTCGCGGTGGTGGCGCTCGCAGCATCCCCGAAGTGCCAGACATAGGACGTGGGCGTCGCCTGGATCTCCACCGTCTGACCGAGCAGGGTCACGACCTTCGAGGTCGGCTGGTTGTTGGTCGTGTAGAAGATCGTCTCGAAGTTCACCAAGGTCCTGCCACCTTCCGGTTGCACGGTGAGACGCGACTTCGGCCACTCGAGCGCCTTGAAGCGCTTGGCGACCAGGACCGCGATGGGTGGTGTGAAGACCTTGGAGTCGCCCTGCGTGAGGCAGGCAGTGCCGACGAATACGCCGTTGCGCGTGACCGCATAGATCGTGCCCGTGGCTTCTCCGACCGAGCAGGCCCGGGGATTGCTGCACGGTTCGGGCTCACCGCTCGTGCCGTTGAAGCACGCCTGGAAGACGGTGTAGATCGCTTCGGGGTCGGAACTGACCTTCTCTTTCAGGGACTCACCCGTGTAGGCGCACGTGGTAGTCGCGCCAAGAATCGTTGAGGTGGAGACACATGCAGGCTCTTCCTCGCCGCCGAACGACGGGGGCATCCAGCCGTAAAGGCAGGCGACTATCACCAAGCACAGACTCACTGCCCTAGACGTCATTTCGCCAACACCCGGTAATCGGTGACCTTGAAGGATGATCCGGTATCGACGAGTTCAATTCGGAAGACTTGCGTCCCGCCCGGATAGCGCTCTGGCTTAGCTCCAGCATCGGGCGTGAGCCAGGACTCGGCCGTCTGAACCGTGGAATCGTAAGTATCGCCCGCCGATCCCACGCGCCGAACCTGCTGCACCCTGCTACCGCCTACC
>NZ_JANPEO010000321.1:0-7938 GCF_031422975.1 Nocardioides sp.
AGCGTCGACGGGTCAGTTGTCGCCCGGCTCGGGCCCGGTCGTCAGCCCTTGCTCGACTGTCGGCGATCTTGGGAGTTACCGAATGGTAACATCGCCGCATGAGCCAGGTTCAGAAGCTGTGGAACACCACCTCCGCCATCCCCGTCGTCGGCAAGCGGGTCTTCTCCTTTGCGTTCGCGCAGAAGGCGCCCTACTTCGCGACGATCCACCCGCGCTTCACGGTGATCGAGCCCAACCGGGCCGAGCTCGTCATCCCCAAGCGCCGCGGCGTGCCCAACCACCTGGGGACCGTTCACGCAATCGCGCTGTGCACCGGCCTCGAGGCCGCGATGGGTGCGCTGGCCGAGGTGACGATCCCGGGTTGCAGGCGCTGGATCCCGAAGGGCATGGACATCGCCTACACCGCGAAGGCGACCTCCGACATCACCTGCATCGCCGAGACCGACCCCGAGCAGTGGACCGGCGACAACCCCGACGTCGGTGTCCGCGTCCGCGGCGAACGCGAGGACGGCGTGGTGGTGATCGAGGGTGTCATCAAGCTCTGGGTGACGCCGAAGAGGTAGGTCAGACTGCGCTGGCCGACTCGTCGTGCGCTCCGACGTCGGCGACCATCGACACCTGCAGCACCTTCTTCTCGCCGACGAACCTCCGCTGCACGAAGTTGGCCAGCAACATGAGGGCCAGGTTGGTGACGACGTAGCAGGCAGTGACGACCAGCGTCGTGGGCACGATGTTCTGGAACGACAAGGGCAGTTGCTTGGCGATCGAGGTCAGGCCGACGCCGAAGACGATCAGGATCAGGCTGGTGTCCTTCACGGCCACCACGCACTGGCTGATGATTGCCGGGATCATGATCTTCACGGCCTGGGGCAGCAGGACGATGTTCATGACCTGCGTCTTGCGCATGCCGATGGCGTACGCCGCCTCCGCCTGCCCGCGAGGGACGGCGTTGACGCCGGCACGGAACACCTCGGCGAGCACGGCGCCGTTGTAGAAGGTCAGGGCTGTGACGACGGACCAGAAGGCACCGCGAGCGATGGCCATGTCGCCGTAGATGGCGTAGAAGCAGAAGATCATCAGCATGATGACGGGTACGGCGCGGAAGAACTCGACCATCAGCCACGACCCCCAGCGAGCGGGCCGGTGGTCCGAGAGCTTGCCGACGCCGAAGACCAGGCCGAACACGACGGCGCCGAGCACGGACAGCACGGCCATCATGAGGGTGTCGCCCCAGGCTTGCAGGATCGCAGTGAGGTACTTCGGAGTGATGAACGGCTCCCACAGCGCGTACTCGAACTGAGCAGCGTCGGCCAGTCGCTTCACGGCGTAGGCGACGAGCGCGAGGATCGCCACGAGGGAGACGATCGTGTAGACCCGGTGCCGGGCGACGGTCTTGGGCCCGGGGGCGTCGAAGAGGACTGAGCTGGCCATTACGCGATCCTCCAGCGACGCTCGAGCATGAGGGCGACGAGCGAGACCATCTCGACCAGGATGACGTACATCAGGGCGATGCCGAAGAAGATGCCCCAGCGCTCGTCGGCGTGGTTGTTGGTCATGAGCTTCATCTGGGCCGCCGCCTCGATCACGCCGAAGACAGCGGCGACCGAGGTGTTCTTGAGCAGCGCGATCAGGGCACTCGCGACCGGGGGCACGGAGGCTCGGATCGCCTGGGGGAGCACGATCTCGCGCATCACGCCGCTGAACGGCAGGCCGACAGCGCGCGCTGCCTCGGCCTGGCCGAGCGGCACGGCGTTGACGCCGGAGCGGAGCGCCTCACAGACGAAGGTGGAGGTGTAGAGAGTCAGCGCGACGACGGCCGTGGAGAAGAACGAAGTGAAGTCGAAGTCGCCGATGTGGACATCGACGAACTTGAAGTTGATGCCGATCTTGGGAGCGGCGAACTGGAAGAAGAAGAAGACCATCAGCAACGGGGTGTTGCGGACCAGGGTGACGTAGGTGGCTGCCGCCTTGCTGAGTACGGCGATGGGCCCGACTCGCATCGCGACCAGGAGCGTGCCACCGATGAGTGAGAGCACCCCCGAGAGCAGGAACAGCAGCACGGTGTAGCCGAACGCCTGCAGGACCTCGGGGAACTCGTTGATGAAGGCTTCCACGCCGCTCCTCTCTCAGTAGTGAGCCTGAGTCCGGGCCCGCCTCGACGGGGGGCCCGGACTCAGGCGTCGAACGCGTGGGTCAGGACGTGCAGGGGTCGAGCGCCGGGAACTCGGGCGTCTCGGCACCCGAGGCGCCGAGGTTGGCCTCGAACGCCTTCGCCCACGTGCCGTCCTCGTTGGCGGCCTCGAGCGTGTCGTTGATCCACTGGCACATCTCCGGGTGGTCCAGGGAGTAGCCGACGCCGATGCGCTCCTCGGAGAAGGCGTCGCCGACGACCTCCAGCTCACCCTCGTGCTGGGCGGCGTAGCCGAGCAGGATGGTGCCGTCGGTGGTCATCGCCTCGACGGTGCCGTCGAGCACCTTGTCGACGCACTGGCTGTAGGTGTCGAAGCCGACCGGCTTCATGCCCTGGGCCTTGGCGTTGTCGAGCGAGGTCGACCCGGTGACGGAGCAGACCTCCTTGCCCTTCAGGTCGGCCGGACCGGTGATGCCGGAGTCGGTCGGGACGAGCAGCTGCTGGCCGGTGATCATGTACGGGCCGGTCTGGCCGACGACGGCACGGCGCTCGTCGGTGATCGAGTAGGACGCGAGGACGAGGTCGACCTTGCCGTCCTCGAGGAACGGCTCGCGGTTGTCGGAGATGGTCTCGATGTAGTTCACCTTGGAGGTGTCGTTGGGGTCGATGCCCAGCGACGCCACGAGGATCTTGGCGATGTCGACGTCGAAGCCGGTGGGGATGTCCGAGCCGGTCTCGTTGAAGCCCAGGCCCGGCTGGTCGAACTTGACGCCGACGTTGATGGTGCCGGCATCGGCGAGCTCCGCCATGCGCGTGCCGGCCTCGAAGCTGGCGTCCTCGGACGCCTGGACGTCCACGCCCTTGGAGTCGGTGCCGGCGTCACCGCAGGCGGCGAGCGAGAGGGCCAGGCCGGCGACCGCGACGGCGGCCTTGGTTCGGATGAATCGCATGTGCATCTCCCTTGTGTGAACGGTGATGGAGATGCCCCCCATTGGGACAACCCCCGAGACGTGTGGTCAGTGCTTGAGGATCTTGCCGAGGAAGTCCTTGGCGCGATCGGACTTGGGATGGGTGAAGAACTCCTCCGGGGTGTTCTCCTCGACGATCGCGCCGTCGGCCATGAAGACGACCCGGTCAGCGGCGGTGCGCGCGAAGCCCATCTCGTGGGTCACCACGATCATCGTCATGCCCTGCTTGGCCAGGTCGACCATGACGTCGAGCACTTCCTTGATCATCTCCGGGTCGAGCGCCGAGGTCGGCTCGTCGAAGAGCATCACCTTCGGCTCCATGGCGAGTGCGCGGGCGATGGCCACGCGCTGCTGCTGGCCGCCGGAGAGCTGGGCGGGGTACTTGTCGGCCTGGTGCTCGACGCCCACGCGTTCGAGCAGTTCGCGGGCCTTGGTCTCGGCCTCGGCCTTGGCCATGCCGCGGACCTTGATCGGGCCGAGCGAGACGTTCTCCAGAATCGTCTTGTGGGCGAACAGGTTGAAGCTCTGGAAGACCATGCCGACCTCGGCGCGCAGCTTGGCCAGCGCCTTGCCCTCGGCCGGGAGCGGGGTCCCGTCGAGGGTGATCGAGCCCTCGTCGATCGTCTCGAGCCGGTTGATCGTGCGGCACAGCGTCGACTTGCCGGAGCCCGACGGGCCGATCACCACGACCACCTCGCCGCGCGCGACAGACAGCTCGATGTCCTTGAGGGCGTGCAGCGACCCGAAGTGCTTCTGCACACCTGCGAGGACGACGAGTGGCTCACCCCGCCCCGTCGAACGGGGCTCCTGCTCCAACGCGGTCATGTCGGCAACCTATCCACAGATGACCCGATCGGGCTATTGCGGCATGGTCACAGTGTGTGATCCGTGATGGCCCGGACGGGTGGCGCCGGGCCCGCAGCACCTAGCGCGAGGTCGTCGAGGTCGCGTTGTTGTAGACCCTGACCCAGTCGACCTGGGCGGTGTCGTCGAGCTCGTCCGGGGTCAGGTCGTCGAGCTCGTGGTCGGAGGCGAGCATGGACAGCACCAGGTACTGCTGGGCGAGAGAGACGGACTCGGTCTCCCGGTGGTACTCGCGGCCATCGACGCGGAAGATGTACTCCTCGGGCGTCCACTCGACAGAGAAGACGTGGAACTCCTCCCACCAGCGAGCGCCGTCGCTCAGTGCGCGCCGCGCGTCGCCGAAGAGGGCGCCGCGCTTGACGGCGCTCCAGCCCGACTCGTAGTAGGTGACGAACGACCCGATCGTGTCCCGACCGTTCGGGCTGCTGCCGAAGAACTCCATGACGTCGATCTCGGTTCCTGCCGACGGATCGCCGTCGGTGAACGACGTGTCCTGGGGCAGGAGCCAGAAGGAGGAGTGCATGCCCTTGGCCTGCTGCGGCTTCATCCGGGCCGCCAGGATGCCGTGGCCGAACAGGCGGGCCTTCTCGGTCGCGACCTGGCTGGTGAGCAGGAAGGACTGCTCGCCGGCGCCTTCGTCGGTCGTGTAGTGGCAGCGCTGGTCGAGCAGTTCCGGGTCCAGCACGACACCGAGGTGCAGCACTCCGCCCTCGACGCGACGCGCGGCCGGGTCGGTGCGGGCGCAGGTGCGGGGCGCCCAGACGCTCTCGCGGGCCCGGGGCTGGTCGTTCCACACGCTCGAGTCGAGAGTCGTGCCGGAGAAGGTGTCCTCGAAGGTCGGCACCCAGTCCTGCGAGACGACCCGGCCGGTGACGACGTCGCGCCCGCGACTCGTCTCGGTGCGAGCGCGGTAGGTCCCGGGCGGGGCCGCGAAGGCGGCCGATCCCCACGTGTCCTCCAGCCTGCGGGCGACCTTGTGCCACCCGTCGCCCAGCCTGCGCTCCAGCACCACGGCCTGGCCGGGGCGCACCGGCTCGAAGGTGGCCACGACCTGCGACGTGCTGGGCGGCGCCGCGGGCGTCGTGCCCGGCTGCACGATCGGCGGCAGGGCGACGAGGGTGCCGCGGCCGTCAGTGCGACGACTGGGCAGTGACCCCTGCTTGGCACGCGGCTTGGCCAGGGTCGGCACGGAGACTGCGGTCGTCGCCTTGCCGGCGGCGTGGCCCTCGGCGGCGTGGGCCGGTGCCGCGGCGAGAAGAAGGGGAAGGACGAGGGCGGGGGTGGCGACGAGCAGGCTCGTTCGCGTGATGAAGGCGCGCACACAAAACTCCGGGGTGGGAGGTGACCACGGGAAGGGGGGACGGGCCCGGTCGCGACGGGGGGTTCGCGGCGGGCTTGTTACCATTCTGTGGATGTTCTGTGGATGACGTTGCGTTTTCCACAAATTAGTCACAACGGGCTATCCCGCCATGGCATCGATGCGGGCGGCGTGCCCGCCGCGCCGTAGGCTGGGGCGGTCATGAGCACCGCCGTCGAGAGCCAGCCACGCACCTACGAGGTCAAGACCTACGGGTGCCAGATGAACGTCCACGACTCCGAGCGGCTGACGGGGTTGTTGGAGGACGCGGGGTATGTCGCGACTCCGGCTGGCGAACAGGCCGACGTGGTCGTGTTCAACACCTGCGCCGTCCGCGAGAACGCCGACAACAAGCTCTACGGCAACCTCAGCCACCTCGCGCCCGTCAAGGCCCTGAGGCCGGGCATGCAGATCGCCGTCGGCGGCTGCATGGCGCAGAAGGACCGCGACACGATCATCGCCCGGGCGCCGTACGTCGATGTCGTCTTCGGCACCCACAACATCGGCTCCCTGCCGGCTCTCCTCGACCGTGCGCGGTCCCAGGAGGAGGCGCAGGTCGAGATCCTCGAGTCGCTCTCGGTGTTCCCCTCGACGCTGCCCACCAAGCGCGATTCGGCGTACGCCGCATGGGTCTCCATCTCCGTGGGGTGCAACAACACCTGCACGTTCTGCATCGTGCCGGCGCTGCGTGGCAAGGAGAAGGACCGTCGCCCGGGCGAGATCCTGGCCGAGATCGACGCGCTGGTCGCCGAGGGCGTCACCGAGATCACGCTGCTCGGCCAGAACGTCAACGCCTACGGCGTCGAGTTCGGCGACCGGCAGGCCTTCTCCAAGCTGCTCCGCTCCTGCGGCGCGATCGAGGGCCTCGAGCGTGTGCGCTTCACCTCGCCGCACCCGGCCGAGTTCACCGACGACGTCATCGAGGCGATGGCGCAGACCGCCAACGTCATGCACCAGCTGCACATGCCGCTGCAATCGGGCTCCGACCGCATCCTCAAGGCGATGCGCCGGTCCTACCGCGCCTCGAAGTTCCTCGGCATCATCGAGCGGGTCCGCGCGGCGATGCCCGACGCGGCGATCACCACCGACATCATCGTCGGCTTTCCCGGTGAGACCGAGGAGGACTTCCTCGCGACGCTCGACGTCGTGCGGCAGGCCCGTTTCGCCGGCGCCTACACGTTCCAGTACTCACCCCGTCCCGGCACGCCCGCCGCCACCATGGACGACCAGGTGCCCGCGGAGGTCGTGAAGGACCGCTACCTGAGGCTCGCCGAGCTCGTCAACCAGATCGCGTGGGACGAGGGCACGGCGCTCGTGGGCAGGTCCGTCGAGCTCATGGTCGCCGAGGGCGAGGGCCGCAAGGACAAGGCCACGCACCGCCTCTCGGGCCGTGGGCCGGACAGCCGGCTGGTGCACTTCGCGCCCGACTTCTCCACCCTCGTGTCCGTGGAGTCCGTCCGACCCGGCGACATGGTCACCGTCGAGATCACGCGCGCCGCGCCGCACCACCTCGTCGCCGACGGTCCGGTCCTCTCCGTCCGCCGCACGCGAGCCGGCGACGCCTGGGAACGCCGCCACTCCGAGCCGGCCGTGCCCTCGGGGACCGGGCTCGGGATGCCGAGCCTGGGCGTGCCGCCCCCGTTGCCTCCGGCGCCTTCCTGCGGCTGAGCCACCCACGCACAGCGGTGTTCCACGGCCACCTGTCAGGGATCTCGAGCGCTGCCATCGCTCAGGCGGGTGGCTCGACCGAACCGTCCTCGGCCTCCTGGCCGGCCTCGGGGTCCTGCTCGGCGCCCGACTCCGCGTCGTCGGCCTTGCCGTCCGGGGACTGCGACTTGTCGTCGGGCGCGATGATCTCGTCGGGCATCGCCTCCTCGACGGCCGGGTTGGCGACCGGGTCGAGATCGCGGGTGAGGCCCTCGTCGTCGGCGTCATCGGGCAGCGCGTCGACCCCGCCGGGGTTGGGCTCCTTCTCCTCGACGACCGGGTCGGGCTTCGGGCCGAGATCGTGGTCGTTCATCGCTGACCTCCAAGGTCGTTGTCGAATCCGTGGCTCAGGTAACGCTGGGTGCCGCCGAGCCGGCTCAGGGCGTAGGCCTCGTGCGGCACCATCGGCTCGGGCAGGTCGGTGACCTCGCACCAGCGCAGCTCGCCGGCCTTGTCGGGCTCCACGATCCGCGGTTCGCCCTGCCAGGCTCGCGCGGTGAAGAAGAAGTCGACGCGTTCGTCGATCGGCTCGCCGCCTCGGGTGCGCTGCATGGTGAACTCGAACGCAAGGTCCACGCCGGTGATGCCGAGCTCCTCGGTGGCTTCGCGTTGCGCTGCGGCGAATGCCGTCTCGCCGCGCTCGACGTGTCCGGCGGCGGCGGCCGCCCAGTGGCCGTCCATGTAGGGCGTGCCCCGACGCAGCTGCAGCAGCACCTCGGTGCCTCGAGCGCTGTCGCGGAGCAGATAGACGTACGACGCAGGCACCACCACGAAGCTCACGCTCGCCAACCTAGCGGGGAGGCTGGTGCTACCTGATGTCGTCGTTCTTGCCGTCCAGCGAGTCGAGGGCATCGGCAGCCTTGTCGGTGCCGGCGTCGATCTTGTCCGAGAACTTGCCGCCGGTCTTGTCG
>NZ_JANPEO010000322.1:0-1933 GCF_031422975.1 Nocardioides sp.
CGCGGACAGGGCATGACCCGCGAGCGCGGCGTGTTCGCGAGTCGGGGGTACGTCGCCCTTCACGTGGACTACCGCGGGCACGCCGAGTCGACCGACGATCCGCGCTCCGACCGGGACCTGCGGCTCGGCTACTCCGCCGACGTGATCGCGGCGGTGAAGGCGCTGCGAGCGTCGCCCGACGTCCCGGTCGACGAAGGCCGGATCGCGCTGATGGGCCGCTCGATGGGCGGTGGCGTGGTGATGAAGGCCCTGATCGCCGAGCCCGGCCTCGTCCAGGCCGCCTCCCTGTGGGCGTCGGTCTCGTCGCTGGAGGGCGAGAACTTCGACCAGTTCATCCGCTCCGACGCTGACTCCCGCGCGAGGTCGATCGTGCAGGCTCACGGCCTTCCCGAGGACCGTCCCGCCTTCTGGCGGGCGGCTTCCGCCCGGCCCTACCTGTCCTCGATCAGCGAGCCGGTCCTGATCGTGCACGGCCGCTTCGACGACACCTGTCCCCCACGGTGGGCACGCGCCACCCTGGCGGCCATGCGGCAGGCCGGGGTCGAGTCGACCCTCGAGTGGTACGACGACGGCCACGCCTTCGGACCGGCGTTCACCGCCGCCATGGACCGCACGATCCGCTACTTCGACAGCCAGCTGGACTGACCCAGCAGCGCCAGCACGTGCCGCGCCCGGTCCTGCGTCGAGCCGGCAGGACGTCCGCGCTCGGCCCGGGCGTCGGCAGTTGGCGGCTCGAACCACCGGGTCCACGCTCAACCGCTCGGACAAGAGCGCGAACTGCCGACGCTGGAGCCTGCGGCCGAGCTGGGCGAACCCAACGACAGCGAGGTCGGATCAGACGACGGCGAGCGGCAGCAGCGTGTGACCCGTGGGGCCGATCTGGATCTCGGTGTTCATCTCAGGGCAGACACCGCAGTCGTAGCAGGGGGTCCAGCGGCAGTCCTCGATCTCGACGTCGGAGGAGCCGTCGGCGACCGCGAGCGCGTCCTCCCAGTCACCCCACAGCCAGTCCTTGTCGAGACCCGAGTCGAGGTGGTCCCACGGGAGCACCTCGTCGTAGTCGCGCTCGCGGGTGGTGTACCAGTCGACGTCGATGCCGGTGCCGGCCAGCGCCAGCGACGCGGCGGTCATCCAGCGGTCGTAGGAGAAGTGCTCGCTCCAGCCGTCGAAGCGGCCACCGTCGCGCCATACCTGCTCGATGATCGCGCCGACTCGTCGGTCGCCGCGAGACAGCAGTCCCTCGACGATGCCGGGCTTGCCGTCGTGGTAGCGGAAGCCGATCGCCCGGCCGTAGCGCTTGTCCTCGCGGACGACGTCGCGCAGCTTCTTCAGGCGCCGGTCGGTCGTCTCGTGGTCGAGTTGCGCGGCCCACTGGAAGGGCGTGTGCGGCTTCGGCACGAAGCCGCCGATGGACACCGTGCAGCGGATGTCGTTCTGGCCGGTCACCTCGCGACCCTTGGCGATCACCTTCTTCGCCAGGTCGGCGACCTGCAGCACGTCCTCGTCGGTCTCGGTCGGGAGCCCGACCATGAAGTAGAGCTTCACCTGCCGCCAGCCGTGCGAGTACGCCGCAGCGACGGTGCGGATCAGGTCTTCCTCGCTGACCATCTTGTTGATGACCTTGCGCATCCGCTCGCTGCCGCCCTCGGGCGCGAACGTCAGTCCCGAGCGGCGACCGTTGCGGGAGAACTCGTTGGCAAGGGTGATGTTGAAGGCGTCGACGCGGGTGGAGGGCAGCGAGAGCGAGACGTTGGAACCCTCGTAGCGGTCGGCCAGTCCCTTGGCGATCTCACCGATCTCGGTGTGGTCGGCGCTGGAGAGCGACAGCAGGCCGACCTCCTCGAAGCCGGACTTGCGGATGCCGTTCTCGACCATGGCGGCGATCGTCTCGATCGAGCGCTCGCGCACGGGACGGGTGATCATCCCGGCCTGG
>NZ_JANPEO010000323.1:0-2499 GCF_031422975.1 Nocardioides sp.
GGATGGGGCTCGCCACCTCGACCGTCGCCCGCTACGCCACTGGGTGAACACCATCTTCCTGGCCGCGCTGGACGAAGGGATGAACGCCCGAAACCCGGCGAACTCGAAGCACTCCGGCCGGCCTCGGGGCGAGACGGCGAAGCGGGTCAAGCCGTCGTCATCTGGAACGTCGAGCAACTCACCTCCTTCTGCGACTGGGCCCTCGCCGACGACGAGCCCTGGGCGCGCGCCTGGATCCTTTTGAGCCGGACGGGACTACGCTCCGGCGAGATCCTGGCCCTGCGGTGGGGTGACATCGACTTCAACAAGAGCGAGATGCGCATCGAACGCGCCCTCCACTACGACGAGACTCTCCCGGTTGGTGAGCGCTACGTCATCGGATCGGTCAAAGGCGGACGGCCGCGCACCGTGTCTTTCGACCGGACCTGTGCGTCCATCCTTGACGACTGGCGAAAGGTCCTGCCCGTGCTTCTGGCCGGTGGCGGTGGAAACGTCACTCCCCTGGTCGGCCTGCGTGCCCACGATCCGGTCTTCCCTTCACTGCCCGGCCGCGCCGCAACCCAGTCGGCCCTACACGGGGCGTTTCTACGGGTGCAAGAGCACTACCGGGAGGCCCATCCCGAGCGCGACCTCCCGCGCCTGACCGTCCACGAACTCCGACACACCCACGCCTCGTTGCTCTTCGAGGCCGGCCAGTCGGTCAAGGTCGTCCAGGAACGCCTCGGTCACGCGAGCGCGCAGGTCACGCTCAACACCTATGCGCATCTTCTCCACGACGCGCAGAGCCGCGCGGCGGCCGCGCTCGACGATCTCCTGGGCGGAGGTGCGACGATGGCCGGCCAACGTCGAGAACCTGGGACTTGAACCCGAAGCCTCTGGACGTGATCAGAGGCCTGTCCCGGACTACTTCAACTCTCGGGTTCCCTTGGAAAACCTCGGGTTCTTGAGGAGATTCCCCATCGGACGCCTTCAACTGTATCCGAACGCCTTGGAACAGTTGTCTGGCGTTTCCGATGACCTTTCGATGACGTGCCGAATCCGAACTCCGACGTGGCCGAGTCCCGCCGGCCTTGTCTGACCGTGTCGACCGGTGAGGGGCCCTCGGAGACACGGCGCCGCGAAACCAGCGTCACACCGCCCAGAGTGACGCGGGCTTGAGGTCGCGAAAGCTCTCTGCAGCGGGCGCCAGTCGCTAGAGGGAGATGACGCGCGCGGCGATGTGTCGAGCGTCGGCCGCGTGACGGCGCAGCGTGCCCTCGACCGCAGGGCGGAAGCCGGCGAAGAAGAGTCCCGGGGCAGATGCCGGCGGGCCTGGGAGCGGTGCGTGTGGGCGTCCGCGCGCATCGAGCACGCCGAGGTGTGCCACGAGCGTCTCAAGCCCGCATCGGAAGCCTGTCGCCAAGATCACCACGTCCGCCTCCACGAGCGTGCCGTCCGCTACCTGAACGCCCTGGGGAGCCCAGCCGACTGCGGCCGGAACCACACGGGCTCGTCCGTCGCGGAGCGCTTGGACGAAGCCGCTGTCGATGGCGACCGTGACACCGGTCGCGGCGAACCGGGTGTAGACACCTACCTTCGAGCGGGGCACGCCGAACCGCTCGAGGTCGCCGGTCGTCATCCGCGCGGTCGTACTCGCCATCATGTCCCTCGCACGCAAAGGAAGCCGCCTCGTCGCGACCGCCAACGCTTGGAGGGGGATCCCGAGGTGCTCGCGCGGCAGAATGGTTGGCGGGGTTCTCATGGCGATCGTGACGTCTGCGTTCATGCGCGCGAGGTGCCCGGCGATGTCGATCCCGGAGTTGCCAGCACCGACCACGACTACGCGTCGACCGGCCAGGTCGGCCAGCCTGCCGAGGTCGGCCACATGTCGCACCTCACCCTCGTAGGAAGCGCGGTCGGGCCAGTCGGGCATGCGCGGCGACCCGTCGTTCCCGGTGGCGATGACCACGTTCGGGGCGACGAGCTCACCCGCGTCGGTCTCGACAGTCCAACCGCGGACTGGTTCGCGCAGGACACGCAGCGCAGTCACCCCGGTGCGCGGAGGTGTCCGAAGACTGATCGCGGTCGACTGGAGGAAGTCCACGTAGTCATCGAGAGAAGGCCACCTCCCGGCAGAGCGTGGGATCCGCCTGCCGGGCAATCCGGAAGTCGAGCGCGTCGTGTTGAGCCTCAGCTCGGCGTATCGCGCTCGCCACGACGCCGCGACGGTGGCCCGCTCGAGAACGACGACCTCACCTGACTCCTGGAACCGCCGCTCCAACCGGAGCGCCGTCGCCAGGCCGGCAGGCCCTGCGCCGACGACTATGACGCGCGGCGCCGCTGCGTTTGGGCACATGCAGTCACGCTAGGACCGCATGCTCGGCTAAGCCAGCACCCGTAGAAGCAAGAGTCCAGGGAGGTGTCCCCGAACAAGTCCTGCGTCACGCCTCCTGCGATAGCCAGGTCGTGATCGAGCGCACCAACGTGGCCAGCGTGCACATTCATGGCTGGATCGATCAG